>JAUWHU010000211.1 GCA_030605705.1 Thermoflexia bacterium
CACGCGCCGGGAGACTTCATGCGCGGGCGGCTCTACGGCCCCGCGCTTTTCCCCTTGCTGCTGCACGTCCTCGCGCGCTGGGTGGAACGGCTGCCTGTTCCCATCATCGCCTGCGGAGGGGTGGCTTCCCCGGAGGATGCGCGCGCCTGCTTAGCTTTGGGGGCCGTCGCCGTCCAGGTTGACGCCTTACTCTGGCGCGATCCCGCGCTATTGGAACATATCGCCAAGGAGCTCAACGATGACAGAACGACGAAATCCTGAATCACCATCCGGTGTCACGCTGCATAAAGTGTGGTTGTGCCTCATTTTGGGACTGCTGTGTCTCTCCCTGGCCCTCAACGGCTACATCCTCTACACGCGCTCCCTGACCCTCGGTCAGGCGGTTGCCGTGCTGGATACATTGCGCGCCCAACTCGACGATCTGGGGAGCCAATCTCTGAGCACCGAGGTCCAGATTGACCAGGCGGTGCCCATCTCCGCGACTCTCCCCTTCGACTATGTCTTCACTGTGCCGGTGGATACCGTCTACCCGCTCTCCACCGTCGTCAACACCGGCTTCGAGCTCCCGCTCCTCGGCTGGCAGGATATCGCCGTGCCGATCCAGGCCGAAATCCCGCTACAACTTGACCTGGACGTGCCCGTGCAGGCGGAAATCCCTATCTCCCTCACTTATCAACTCCAGATGACGATCCCCATCGAAGTCGCCTGGCCCCCCGAAATACTGTCGCCACTGCAGGAAATCCTGCGCGAAGCCGAAGACGCTTTGAGGTGAACATCATCATCGGGGGAAGTGACACTTCCCACTTGGGAGGAAATCAGCGGGCGGCTATAATGACGACAGGTTCTTGGAAAATCCAGGGCCGTCTTTTTACATCTGGATATTGGTAATTTTGCCCGGTAGCTCGGGCCGGTCTCCTGACCGTGCCCGTCTGTGGCTCGGTCAGGAGACCGGCCACAGCTTTTGGGAGAAGTCGTCACTACGTCTGTGGGGGATTTGAGCGCCGGTTTGGAAACGCAACGAGACGCACGACACCAGAAAACCGCTATCCGCGAGCTGTTTACCCGCATCGCGGCGCGCTACGACCGGGTGAACCGGCTCATCTCTTTGGGACAAGACCGTCGCTGGCGGAAAGAGGCTCTGGCCTTGACAGCGCTCCCGCCGGACGGGACGTTGTTGGATGTGGCGACAGGCACCGGGGACGTGGCCTTGCTGGCCCGGCAGCTGTATCCGGGGCGGCGCATTGTGGGAGTGGATCTCACCCCGGCGATGCTGGCCCTGGCCCGGCGAAAGAGTGCCGGGGCAGAGGGGGATGCCCGGCTCCATTGGAGCGTGGGCGACGGGCTGGCGCTACCCTTCCCCGACAACGCCTGCGACGCGGTCATCTCGGCTTTTATGTTGCGCAACGTGCCGGACGTGACGCAGGCCTTTGCCGAGCAGACGCGAGTGGTGCGACACGGCGGGCGCGTAGTTTGTCTGGAGATGACGTGGCCGCGCCGCTTCCCGATGTCATGGCTCTTCAAGGGATACTTTTTCGGCTGGGCGCAGCTCGTGGGGCGGGTGCTGGGTGGTGATAGCGAGGCTTACGAATATCTACCCCGCTCAGTGCGGGGGTTCAGCAGCCCGGAAACCGTGGCTCAACAGATGAGGGCCGTAGGACTCAAGGATATCTCCTGGCAACTGCGGATGTGGGACACCGTCGCCATTTACGTGGGACAGAAAGAGTAATTCGTGATTTGTGCTTCGTTCTTGACAATCAGTAGAGTTGTTCCCGAATAAACGAAACCAGGAATTGGACGCGGATTTTCACGGACTACACGGATATTTTTGTAAGAAAACAAGGAAAAATCCGTGTTGATCCGTGGTATCCGTGTCCAAAATCTTACTGTTTTTATTGAGGAACAACTCTAGTGACCAATCCCTAATCACCGATCACCGGTCACTAACTTATTTCAGGAGGAAAGTGTGGAGAAAAAGAATACCGCTCAGCTCGAGGAACTCCAGGCGTTGCGCGAACGCGCACTGCAAGGAGGTGGAGCCGACCGTATCGCCAAACAACACGCCAAAGGAAAGCTGACGGCCCGCGAACGGCTTGAGAAATTGCTCGATCCCGGCACTTTCCAGGAATTGCAATCTTTCATGATCACCCCCGGTGAGGGGCAGGTGACGCCGGGCGATGGCGTGGTCACAGGCTATGGTGAGCTCGATGGCCGGACGGTGTATGTCTACGCCCAGGATTTCACCGTTTACGGTGGTTCGGTCTCGCTGACCCACGCCCGTAAGATTTGCCGGATCATGGACCTGGCCGTGAGCAGCGGTTGCCCGGTCATCGGGTTGCTGGACTCCGGTGGCGCGCGCATCCAGGAGGGAATACGCGCCCTCCAGGGCTACGGTGAGATATTCCGCCGCAACGCCTTAGCCTCCGGCATCATCCCGCAGATTTCCGTGACGTTGGGGCCGTGCGCCGGCGGTGCATCCTACAGCCCCGCGCTCACCGATTTCGTCATCATGACCAACAAGACCTCCGTGATGTTCATCACCGGGCCGAACGTGGTCAAGAGTGTCACGGGCGAGATCATTACCCAGGAGGCTCTGGGTGGCGCGATGGCGCACTTCACCAAGAGTGGGGTTGCCAGCCTGGTGGGACAGAATGAAGAGGATTCCCTGGCTCTGGTACGCAAATTGCTTTCCTACTTGCCCTCCAACAACGTCGAGACCCCGCCTTGTGCGCCGACCGGCGACGATCCCAACCGCAGCGAAGAACGGCTCAACACCATCATCCCGGAGAAACCAAATATACCCTACGAGATGCACGAGGTCATTGAGCTCATCGTGGATCAAGGTTCGTTCTTCGAGGTGCAGTCCGGCTGGGCGCCGAACGCCATCGTGGGTTTCGCCCGCCTGGATGGGAACGCGGTGGGCATCGTTGCGCAACAGCCCATGTACCTGGCCGGCGTCATTGACATCAATGCTTCGGATAAGATCTCCCGTTTCGTGCGTTTCTGCGACGCTTTCAACATCCCCCTCATCACCTTCGTGGACTCGCCTGGCTTCCTCCCCGGCCCTCTGCAGGAACACGGCGGCATCATCCGCCACGGCGCGAAGATCATCTACGCTTACGTCGAGGCCTCCGTCCCCAAAATTTCCATCGTGACGCGCAAAGGTTACGGTGGCGCATACATCGTCATGGGCAGCAAGAGCCTGGGCGCCGATTTGCACCTGGCGTGGCCCTCCGCCGAGCTCGCCGTGATGGGGCCGCAAGGGGCGGTCAACATCCTCAAACGCCGCGAGCTGGCCCGGGCCAAAGACCCTCAAGCGTTGCGGGCCGAGCTGGTGGCGGACTATCGCAAAAAGTTCTCCAATCCTTACCGCGCCGCCGAGTACGGCATCTTGGATGCGGTGATCGAGCCGGCCAAGACGCGCCCCACGCTCATCGCTGCGCTGCGCGCACTGCGCGAGCCGGTTCGCCAGCTGCCTCCCAAGAAACACGGCGTGATGCCGGTGTAAGGAGATAGATCATGGATGAACTACTGAAACAAGCCCTCTGGCTTACCGGCGTCGGCATGAGCATGACTTTCGCGTCCATCGGCCTGTTGGTGTTGGGGATGTACGCGTTGACGGCGCTGTTCCCGGAGAAAAAGGAGCAGCCACCGGCGGAAGTTCAACCGGTCGAGGGGCCAGTAGCGCAGGAGCCGATAAGCACTGACCGTTACAAGGCTGCCGCCGCCGCCGTAGCAGTGGCTATGGCACAGACTCGACTCCGGCCGGCAGCTGCGGCCGTCTCGACTCCCTGGCCCGGCTCAGATGAATGGACGCCCTACGTCCGTAGCCATCACCTTGCTCAACGGGGCCTGTATAGCAGTCGCCCGCGTCGTTAAATTACCACATAGCGCGGCAAAGCCGCAAATGTGCAAATGGCAAATGACAGAGTATCATTTCAATAAATAGGGGCGAATAGCTGTGGCCGGCATTGCCCTAAGGGCAATTAGCCCGAGGGTCTCATTTGGGCATTCCGCCCAAAACTTACGCCGACCGAGAAACCCAGACGGGCACGGTCAGGAGAATACAGCGGCCACCCGCGTCGTTAAATTATCACATAAGGAATAAATTTATGCCTGGCTATCAAGTAACCATTGCTGGAAAGACCTATAATGTTGAAGTCCCCAACCCACAGGAGCGCCCCGTGCGCGCGATTGTGGACGGAGAAGCCGTGGAAGTTTGGCTCGACGAGGACGCGGGCGCAGTGTCCGCTCCTCAGCCGGCCATCTCTGCACCCGCCCCGGCGCCCGTTCCGGTTGCCGCACCCGCTCCCACCGCCGCCGCTGCCGGCGACGTCACCGCGCCGTTGCCCGGCGTCATCATCTCCATCGCCGTCAAGGTGGGGGAGCGGGTGACGGTCGGCCAGGAGCTCTGCGTGCTGGAAGCCATGAAAATGAACAATCCCATCCGCTCCACGGCAAACGGTACAGTGACGGCTGTCCACATCAGCGTGGGGCAGCAAATACAACACGGCGCCCCGCTTCTCACCCTGGGAGACTAAGCGAGATGGAAGATAACGGACCGGCACGCCAGCTTACTCCGCCTCTCACCTGCCAGATTGAGGCCAACAGCCGCGACCCGGACTGGACGTTGGTCCATTTCACTTTCGTGGCCGAGGCTACCACGCTGGCCGACGACTGTGACCTCGTCTGCTCTCCAGCCATGTCGGTAGCCAGCTATCACGGGCAGCGCTTCCCGGCGCTGGCCTTCCTGGGCGAATCGCCGGAGCTGTTGGGAACTTACGCCACTTTTTTGGTGGATCCCGGCAGCGAGGTGCATGTGTTGGTAGACTCCGAACAACTCGCCGTGGTGGAACAGGCTTTCACCGTCCTGGAGATCAAACCGCTGTGGCAGATGGTTTTCCGGGGCGATCCGGCGATATTAGATCCCGGCCCGGCAGTCCCCCTCACGCTCAAGAACCTGCCGGCGATGGGGGTACTGGCTAAGAAGACCGAAAACTCCACGATGGGAGAGGAACTCTTCGAGCATGGGCCGGCCGTTGGTATTTGGGAAGGTCGCACCTTGGCGGCCATGGGCGTCACCCGGACCCGCCTCGCGGCGGTGGCGGAAATCGGCAAGATTGCTACGCATCCCGACTACCGGGGCCGGGGCTACACGGTGAGCGTGATCGCAGCCCTCGTCCAGTCGCTCCTGGCGGAAGATGCGACCCTGACCGTCTTTGCGATGGTTCTTCAGAACCAGGCCGACTTCATTCGCCTGTACGAGGAATTGGACTTTGAACGGGCGCGTCCCATGTACCTGGTGCGTTGCCTGGTTGGGGGAGAGGGGGAGTGTGGGAGTAGAGGAGATAGAGAGGGGAAAGGGAGAGAGATAGAGATAGAGAGTATGTGATTGTCACTCACCACTCACCATTCTCCATTCTCCATTCTCCATTCTCCACTCGCCATTTACCCTTTGTTCATTGGTCATTTGCTCATTTCTTCATTCATCATTCTCTATTCACCATTCTCCATTTGTTAATTAAGGAGCTTTTCGTGGGAACTATTAATCTAAATGATCTTTTCGCGGGTTTTCTAAATTTCGGCTGGGAAAACTTGATCATGATGCTTGTGGGCGGGCTGCTCATCTACCTGGCTATTGCCAAGGAGTATGAGCCGGTTTTGCTGTTGCCCATCGGCGCCGGTATCATCATCGGCAACCTGCCGCTTTCGTACATGATAATGCCGGAGGAAAATGGCATGCTCGCGGTATTGAAACAGGCCGGTATTGATAACGAGCTCTTCCCCTTGCTCATCTTCATCGGCGTGGGGGCGATGATGGACTTCCGCCCGTTGCTGGCGTCGCCGGTGTTCGCCCTGATGGGAGCGGCGGGACAATTCGGCATCTTTGGCACGCTGATCCTCGCCATTTTGTTAGGCTTCGATATGCCGGAGGCGGCCAGCATCGGCATCATTGGCGCGATTGACGGGCCGACCAGTATCTACGTGACGACCAAACTGGCTCCTCACATGCTGGGCATCATCTCTGTGGTGGCTTACTCGTACATGAGCTTAGTTCCCATCATCCAGCCACCCATCATGCGCCTGATGACGACGAAGCAGGAACGCATGACCCACATGAAGTACGCCCCCCGGCCCGTTTCCCGGCTCGCGCTGGTGCTCTTCCCCATCGTTGTCACCATCGGCATCGGCGTCTTGGTGCCACTGGCAGCGCCGTTGATCGCCGCGCTGATGTTGGGGAACCTGTTGAAGGAAGCCCTGGTCGTGGATCGCCTGTCGCTATCCGCCCAAAATGAGATCATCAACATTTCTACTCTCTTCCTGGGACTGGTGATCGGCAGCACGATGACCGCGACGAGCTTCTTGAAGCTGGACACGCTGTACATTCTGGCATTGGGATTGTTCGCCTTCGGGTTAGATACGGCGGCCGGGCTGCTGTTCGGAAAATTGCTTTACGTGCTTTCGGGCAAGCGCATCAACCCGCTCATCGGCGCAGCCGGTATCAGTGCCTTCCCTATGGCCGGGCGAATAGTTCAGAAGATCGCCCAGGAGGAGGATTTCTCCAATTTCATCCTGATGCACGCGATGGGCGCGAACACTGCCGGCCAGTTGGGTTCGGTAATTGCAGGCGGCGTCTTGCTGGCCTTGCTGGGAGCATGAGAGATCGTTGATGAGTCTGCTGAAAAAACTAGGAAATTCACCACAGAGGCACAGAGAGCTCAGAGATTTTAAACTTGACCTTGAGAAAATTAACTTTTTGACGTGTAAAGTGGAATTGTCTTAAACCAAACAGCAAATTTTCTCCATCTTCTCCGTGTCCTCTGTGTCTCTGTGGTGAGAATGACCTTTTGTTCAGGGGAGTCTTATATTTTTGCCTTCTAAGGAGGTTCGTATATGGGTAAAGGAATGGTGGTTATTGACGTTGACCGCTGCAAAGGCTGCGGTCTTTGTGTCCACGTCTGTCCCGTCGGGATTCTGGCCCTTTCACCGGACACTTTCAACGCGAAAGGGTACCATCCTGTGATTGTGACGGACATGGAAAAGTGTACCGGGTGCGCGTCCTGCGCGACGATTTGCCCCGATGTCGTCTTCACTGTCTACCGGAAGAAACGGCAGCCGAGAGCCGTTCCGGTCCCGGCATAGAAAGGAGCAAGAACTATGGCTAAAGAACTGCTCAAGGGTAATGTCGCTTTTGCCGAGGCCGCTGTCCGCAACGGTCTGCAGGCATATTTCGGGTACCCCATCACCCCGCAAAGCGAGGCGTTGGAGCACCTCTCCGGGCGGATGCTCGAGCTCGACCGGGTCTTCCTCCAGGCCGAGAGTGAGGTCGCTGCTATCAACATGGTTTACGGCGCGGCCTGCTCCGGTGTGCGTGTGATGACCTCGACTTCCGGGCCAGGCTTCAGCCTGATGACCGAGGGGCTTTCCTACATCGCCGGCTCCGAGATCCCAGCGGTCGTCATCAACATGATGCGCGGTGGGCCGGGTCTGGGCAACATCCAGCCCTCTCAGGCCGACTATTTCCTGATGGTCAAAACCGCCGGGCACGGCGATTTCCACCCCATCGTCCTGGCGCCTTCCAGTGTTCAGGAGATCATTGACATGGTGGGGCTGGCTTTTGAGCTGGCGGAAAAGTACCGCACGCTGGTTTACATCGCCGGCGACGGCGCCATCGGCCAGATGATGGAATCGGCGGAGCTGCCGCCCATGCAAGAGGTGCGCCAGGAGCGACCCGCGTGGGCCACGACCGGCGCCCAGGGCCGCGAGCCCAATCTCATCAACTCCCTCTACTTGGGCGCTAAAGCCTTAGAAGAGGTGAACTTGCGCCTGCAGAAGAAGCTGGCCGAGATCAAAGCTCACGAGATCCGCTGGCAGGAATACGAGACTGAGGACGCCGATCTGTTGCTGGTGGCCTACGGTACCGTGGGGCGCATCTGCACCTCTGTGATGCGCGAGGCGCGCAAGCAAGGGCTGAAAGTTGGCTTGCTGCGTCCCCAGACGCTCTGGCCGTTCCCCGAAGAGCGCATTCACGAACTGGCGGGCCAGGTTCGAGGGATGTTAGTCACAGAGATGAGCGCGGGCCAGATGTTGGAAGACGTGGAGCGCTCCGCCGCCGGCAAGTGCCCTGTCAAATTCTACGGGCGCATGGGGGGTGTGGTGCCCATGGTAGATGAAATTCTGGCCGAGGTCCAGAAACTGGACGAGGAGGTGTCTCGATGACCGTAGCTGTCAAAATTCCAGAGGACATGGAACTCATTTACGAGTATCCTGAGGCCATGACCACAACTTACACACACTACTGTCCCGGCTGCCCCCATGGCATTGTCCACCGCCTCGTCGCCGAGGTCATTGATGAGCTGGGAATCCGCGAAAAGTGCATCGGTGTGGCCCCGGTGGGTTGTTCCGTCATGATCTACAAGTATTTGAACGTGGATTTCGTCGAAGCGGCGCATGGCCGCGCGCCCGCGATGGCGACCGGCCTCAAGCGTACCAACCCTGACAAGATCGTATTCACCTACCAGGGCGACGGCGATATAGCCGCCATCGGCATAGCCGAGGCCCTCCATGCCGCGAACCGTGGCGAACTGATCAGCACCGTTTTCATCAACAACGCTATCTACGGCATGACGGGCGGCCAGATGGCCCCGACCACGCTGCCGGGCATGGTCACCACCTCCACCCCCTTCGGGCGCGATGTCCGGCTCGCCGGTTATCCCGTGCCCATGTCGGAGCTCCTGGCCCAGGTCGAAGGCGCTGTCTACGTCACCCGGCAGATGGCTACCGACCTGGTCAGCATCCGCAAGACCAAGAAAGCCATCAAGCGCGCCTTCATGGTGCAGCTGGCCGGCCTGGGCTACTCCAGCGTGGAAGTGCTCTCCAGCTGTAGCACTAACTGGAATATGGGCCCGTGGGAGGCCCTGGAATGGGTCAAGGAAAAGATGATCCCCTACTTCCCGTTGGGCACCTTCAAGATGACCGACGAGGTCAAAGCGCTCAAGGTGAAATAAGGCATTGGGGCAAAAGTGACACAGCTGTTTCCAAAAGCTCTAAGCCCCCGTCCCCGGGGGCGGGTTGACGAGGAAACTGGCCCAGGGAACGCCCCCGAGACGGGGGCTGGGAGCAGTGTAAGTGTAACTTTTGCCCCTGTGCGAAATAAGGAGAGAATTATGAAACACGAAGAGACTATTTTTTCCGGTTTTGGCGGACAGGGCGCGCTCTTTGCCGGGCAGTTGTTGGCTTACACCGGCATTGCGGAGAATCTGTACGTGACCTGGATTCCTTCCTACGGCCCGGAGATGCGCGGCGGGACGGCCAACTGTACCGTCATCGTCTCCGAGGAGGAGGTCGGCGCTCCCATCATCAGCAAACCCACCGCGGCCATCGTCTTGAATCTCCCCTCGCTGGAGAAGTACGGCCCGCTGGTCAAACCCGGCGGCTTGCTCATCGTCAACGAGTCGCTGGTCCCCGCCCGTTGCGAGCGCGACGACATTCGCGTCATCTACATCCCCGCCAGCGACATCGCCACCGAAATGGGCAACCCTCGCATGGCGAACATGCTGCTGCTAGGCGCGTTCGTCCAGGCGACGGGCATCGTCTCCCTGGAGACCGTGATGAGCGAGTTGGAGAAACATCTTTCCGAGCGCCAACGCAAATGGTTGGAGCCGAACAAGGAAGCGCTCCAGAAAGGCGCTGAACTGGCGCGTTAGTACCTTATCGACAAGATGCTTGTTTTTTGTGGCAGAAAATGAACCACAGATTTGTGAGCACTGCCTGCCCACACTACGCACGGATTACACAGATTGGGTAAAGAATGAGAGGAAATCAGTGAAAATCTGTGTAATCTGTGGTTAGATTTTTGGTTCTGGCTTGTCCAGGTTAGGTTTACCGGTTTCACGAGCATGGCGGGGCGAGCTATTCGCCCCGCTACTTGACGTAGGGGGAACCAAGCGAGAGCGCGAGAAGGTGAGAAAGCGAAGTGCTCTGCAACACGAGGATGCTGAAACGCTGCGCCGCTGCGCCGCTGAAACGCTGTGACGCTGAAACGCTGTGACGTTGAAATGAGGTGGATATGAGCGAACGTCCCCGAATCGGGGTGGCTTTGAGTGGCGGCGGCGTGCGTGGTCTGGCCCATTTGGGCGTCCTGGAAGTCTTGGATGAGGCTCACGTCCCGGTGGATTTCATCGCTGGGACCAGCATGGGGGGCATCGTCGCCGGGTTGTACGCTGCCGGCGTCCCCTTGCAAAAGACCATCGGATTTGCTGAGCACATGGGATTGCTGGACATCGCGTCGCGTGGGCCGGGGCTACGTGGGCTGTTCGGCCACGCCAAAATCGCCCAGCTCCTGGCTGAGCTGCTGGGCAGCGAGGACATCACCTTCGAAGACATGAAAATTCCCACTGCCGTGCTCGCCGCCGACTTAGAGACGGGGGAGCTGGTCGTTCTCAACCAGGGGCCGCTGATCCCCGCGCTCCTGGCGACCTCGGCTTTCCCCGTCATGCTGTCGCCCGTGTATCACCAGCGCCGCTGGTTGGTGGATGGCGGCGTGCTCAACAACTTCCCCGTGGATCTGGTGCGGCAGATGGGGGCCGACCGTGTCTTAGGCGTGGATACTCCCCCCAGCATACACCTCAATATAAAAACCACGGAAGAAAAAGTGGGGGAGAAAACCGGACGATTCCACCTTTCGCCACGGGCGTTATTCTCCTCATTCACGACCCGCACGCCGGACTGGAAACTCCCCATTCTGATCGCCGAGACCGCCGTGGGCTTCACGGCCAATCTCGTCAACGAGACACGCTTGAGTCTCAACCCGCCGGACGTGTTGCTGACCGTGAACCTGCCCAACGTGGGCACTTTCTCCACCGGCAAGAATGCTGAGACTATCGCGGCGGGGCGCAGCGTTGCCAGGGAAGCTCTGCCGGAGTTGCTGCGAATGCGCGATAAGCCTTTGCCTTCGGCCACGCAGCGCCGGTGGCGTGGTTTTGTCCGGCGACTGCGCCGCGCGTGGCAGGCATACTGGTCGCCGGACTACACGCTCTATCCGCCCGCGTAGGAGGGCGTTTTCTCGCCTTTAGGGGGCAGGCGTAGCACGGCCAGACCCGCCAATCCCATCAGGATGCCACCGACCACAAACGGCGCCCGCAGCGAGAACCAGCGCGCCAGCCACCCTCCGGCGAAAGGCCCCAGCGCATTGGAGAGGGCCATCGCTAAGGTATCCAACCCGTAGACTGCTCCCGCGCGTCCCCGTGGGGCTAACCGGCCCAGATAGGCGCTGAGCG
>JAUWHU010000300.1 GCA_030605705.1 Thermoflexia bacterium
GGTAATGTACCTTCAATTCACACGACCTCCGAGGTCGGCGGACTTAAGACCTCGGAGGTCTACTGACGTATTTTGACGCCTGCTCTTGCCCGGTGCTCCCACACTGTCCAGGCCTGGAATAGCGTGGACCCAATCATCAGGAGCTCTCCACAGGCGTAGATGAGGATGAGGGGTAGGAAATTTCCCTGTTGCCGGTTGAGTGACTGCCACACGGCGACCAGGGCGTAGAGTGCGATGAGGCTTTCCCCTAAGATGGTGTGATCCACACTCAATCGGTAAGCGGCATGTTTCCATTCGCCGCGCCGTGTCTCCAGCCGGAATTTGGGTGTGCGCGCGAAGGTTCCTCCCCAGTGTGCGAAACCATCCAACAGCGCTAGCGTGTTGCTCCAGGCTACGCCCACTCCTAGCAACATCAGCACGGGATAGGCCAGGATGCGTCGAGGCCAGTCCCGGTGGAGCTCCCATTGTCCCAGGAGGTAGAGCGCGGGCGGTATGGTGAGGCTGGCGCCCAAGATGGCTGCCAGCGTGGGGAGCTGGGGATTGTAGAGAATCATGGGGAGCGTCAGCAGGAGCAGCAACAGGAAGAGTGGTTGGGTGCAGTAGCCGCTGAGATGCAGCAGGGCCATGATCTTTTGGAAAGGGCTGAGCTGTTTTGTGCGTAGTAGTGGCCCGGCCAATTTACGGAAAACCTGGGCGGCTCCTTTGGCCCAACGGTATTGTTGTTGTTTGAAGGCTGCGACCAGCGGCGGCAGCTCCGCCGCTGCCGTGACGTGCGGTAAGTAGAGCGCCCGCCACCCGTGGAGCTGGGCGCGATAGCTGAGGTCCAGGTCCTCGGCGACGGTGTCACTCTGCCAGCCGCCGCTATCTTCGATGGCCTGTCGTCGCCAGATGCCCGCCGTCCCGTTGAAGTTCATCAGCAGGCCGGAGCGGTTCCGCGCGATGTGCTCGATGGTGAAGTGAGCATCCAACAACAACGCCTGGGCGCGGGTCACGGCGGAATAATCTGCGTTGATGTGCTCCCAGCGCGCCTGTACCATCCCCAGCCGGGGAGCGGCGGCGAAGTAGGGGACGGTGCGCCGCAGGAAATCGGGTGGGGGGCGGAAGTCCGCATCGAAGAGGGCCAGGAACTCCCCACGCGCTTGTTGCAGTCCGGCGGCTAAAGCACCGGCTTTGTAGCCCTGGGGCCGCGCCCGGTGCAGCACGCGGATATCCACCCCCTGCGCGCGGAGGCGAGCGGCTTCCTGCTGTGCCAGTGACGTCGTCGCGTCGTCGGAGTCGTCCAGCACCTGGATTTCCAGCTTCTCGCGGGGCCAATCCAGTGCGGCGACGGAGCGCAGGACGCGCTGCACGACGTAGCGCTCGTTGCGGAGGGGAACCTGCACCGTGACGACCGGCAGCTCGGCTGCGAGGATTTCCGGCAGAGGAGGCGGGGCCTCGCGCCGGCGCCACAAATAGAGCGTGACGAGCACCACGATGTGCGCGGCGTAGACCGCTAACCCGGTCAGGGTTGCGGTGTAGAGATACCCAAATATGTCTGTAGTCATTGTTTGTTTTTTCATCCTTTCACTGTCTGGAGGCTTGCTAGCGGACATTTTTCGTGTGAGTGCTATATTGGGACACGGATTTCACGGATTCTACGGATTTTTTTGAGTCAGTCCCGCGAGGTGAGATGGAAACCTCGGCTAGGGTGTCTGGAGAGCATCTCGTAGCAAGCCAGAGAAGCACCGAGAACACAAAAAATATCCGTGTAAATCTGTGTGAATCCGTGTCCTAAAAAATGTCCGGTAGTGAATCTGGAGGGTATTATAACAGCTTCGTCGAATAAGAGTTGAAAGTTGGCAAGTCGGAAAGTTGCAAGTTAGCAGGTTGAAAGTTGCAAGTTGCAGGTTGAAAGTTGGCAAGTTAAAACACCGTGCCCAGAGGTTACAGTTTGCCGTGAGGGCGGGAAATTGTTCCTTGACAGGTAAAGGATAATCGGCGAAAATATTGAGGGTATAGCTGATTCTCCTGAAAAAAAG
>JAUWHU010000240.1 GCA_030605705.1 Thermoflexia bacterium
TTCATGGCATCCTTCAGCAGGAAGCCCACGCCCACGATCAGGTCTTCGTCCTGTTCGGCTAACGTGCTGAGGTTGGGGACGTACTGGGACTGCTCACTGGTCTCGACAACTTTGACGTTGACCCCAAAATCCGTCTTCAGGGCGGTAAACCCTTCCCAGGTAGCATCGTTGAAAGCCTGATCTCCAAGTCCAGATTGATCGGTGACCATGGCAAAGGACAGTGTCTTGGCAGGCTCCGCCGTGACGACTTCTTCTGTCGGGGCGGCCGTTGGAGTACAGCCAACTATGACCAGGGCCAGCGCGACCAGGACAACAAACAGTGTGTATTTACGGTTCATCTCAAATTTCCTCCATTTACTGTGATTGAAATTGTACAGGTTCCAGGCCGAGCAAATAACTGTCGTCTATATTTTCATATAAGCATGTCTCCTTTCCTAGACCTCCGAGGTCTCCGGTAAGAGCTAAGATATTATTGAGCGAAAATGCTATCGTGCAAAAGCCTCGTGAGACCTCGGAGGTCTAATGCGACTACAAGCAAAACTGCTACGCGGCAGCTGCTAAGGCTAACCGCACATAAACACGGGTCGCGTCCAGCAACTGCGGGACGCTTAACCGTTCCTCATCCGTATGGCAGAGGCGGCTATCTCCCGGCCCGTACTGCACCGTGGGAATCCCCAAATCGTTGATGAGAAAATCCATCTCGTTGTAACCGTCGGTGAAATAAGTTTCCACCGGCTGCCCGATGACCGCCAGATGATGTCGCGCCACCAGCTCCCGGAGGGGGGCGTCTGCGGGCGTGACCGCCGGCCAAAGCCCACGTCTGCGAATCGGGGCCCAATTCCAATCTGGACGGGCCACGCTCAAGAAACTCTCCACCGGCGGGTTCCCGTCCTCGGCCAGCCGATCAAGGATGGCCTGTATCCCTTCCAATACCGTTTCCTGTGCTTCGCCGGGCACGGTACGCCGGTCAAACCACAGAGAACATTCATCCGGCACGATGTTGTAGGCCAGTCCCCCCTCGATGACGCCTAAGTTCAGGCTTCCCCGGACCTTCCCATATCCCGGCACGACGTACTCCGGGTATTCCACATCCTCCAACGCCTGCATCACGCGCAGCGCCTGGTGGATTGCGTTGACTCCCAACCACGGGCGACAGCCGTGGGCCTTCTTCCCCCGCACCCGAATTTGAAAAGGGAGCGTGCCCTTGCAGCCAACCACCAGTCGCAGCCCGCTCGGCTCGGTGACGACGGCTTGCCGGGCCTGCAAGCCCCGTTCAACAAGCGCCATGCTCCCGCGATGCTCCGCTTCCTCGTCCACGACGAGGGCCAGGCCCAGGCTGCTTCTCAACCGCACCCCTGACCGGGCGATGGCCGCTAAGGCCATGACGGCGGCGGCCAGCCCGCCCTTCTGATCCACCGAACCTCGTCCCCAGATGTGATCGTCTTGTATCCTGGCGGACAGGGGGTTGACCATAGCCACGAACGGCACGGTGTCCATGTGCGCGTGAAAGAGCAGGCTCAAGGCGGGATCGTCACCGGGAAGTACTGCCAACACGTTGTGCCGTCCCGTTGTCACCTCTTGCAACTCTACCCGTAGACCGAACCCTTCCAGGGCGTGCCCCAGAAAGCGACCCAGGATACCTTCTCCTCCCGTCACGCTGGGCTTGTGGATGATCGTTTGGGCGAAGCCTACCACCTCGTCCGGGACGATGTTTACGTCGGGAAAGGCGTTCAAGGCGTCGGCCAACCGTTCACCTCCCACAGTTTCACCGCTTCGGCCTGGGTTTGGGCGCGCACTGCTTCCTCGTCCACCAGCAGGAACTCGCCGGCTTGCATGACGACCTGGCCGTCAATGACCACCGTATGTACGTCCACGCGCTCGCAGGTGCCGACGAGGTAGTTCGCTACGTTGACCTCAAACAGGGGCACTGTGGAACGGTCGTTGATCAGCACCACGTCGGCTTTCTTCCCCACTTCTAAGGAGCCGATCTGGTCTTCCATCTGGAGGACTTTGGCCCCCTCAATCGTCGCCATGCGTAACATTTGCTGATCGGGCAGCATTTCCAAATCCTCGTACTTGATGCGGTGGATCATCTGCGCCGTGCGCATGATCTCGAACATCGAGTGGGTCTGCCCATCCGTGCCCAGGCCAACCGTGACCCCGGCCGTGATGAAGGGCATCATATCCGGCCAGAAGCCAAAGATGGCGTTCGATTCCGGGTTGTGCGCGATCTTGACGTCGTACTTCTTGAAAATAGCCGGGTCTTTCCAGGGATCAAGGTAGCTGCAGTGGAACAGGATCAGGTCAGGGCGCAGGAAACCGATATCTTCCAAGTAGGCCGTGGGACGCAGCCCAAAGCGGCGGGTGGTGTCGTAGACGTGATAGCGATCATCGGCCATGTGCATCATCACCCCGACGCCTATCTCATCCGCCGTGGCCCGCACCTCTTGCAGGAGCTCTGTCGAGCAGGTGAAGGTGGTATGCACGCCGATGCGCCCCGTGACCCGATTGTTGCGCGCTTGAGCCTTTTTGATGAAGTTGACGTTTTCCTCTAACCCCAAACGCGCGTTCTCCTCGCTGATGCGTCCCGTCGTCTCGAACGAGAGCACCGCCCGCATACCCGATTCCATCGCCGCCCGGTCTACAAAGTCCAGCGCGCCGGGGATGGCATACGATCCCTCGGCGGTGTCGGTGGTGGTGGTCATCCCGCTGCGAATGTGCTCCAGCAGGTTAGCCAACGTGCCGCAGTACATCTGTTCCTGCGTTACCCGGTCCTCCAGCAACGGAAGCCAGAAGCGCTCCATCCAGGAGATGAAGGAGAAATCCACGTTGTCGAAGCCGGAGGCGGGAATGCTCCGCACGACCGAGCTGTAAAGGTGATTGTGGCAGCTCACGAAGCCCGGAATGACCACCTTGCCCGACGCATCAATGACCTCCGCGCCTTCCTTCTCCCCCACCTCAACGGCAGGGCCAATCTCTTTGATGATGTTGTCCTCGATGTAAACACTGCCGTTACGATAAATGTGATTCTCGTCGTCAACTGTGACAACCAATCCGCCCTTGATCAGTAGCGTACTCATTGTTTCTCCCTTTGTTTCCTCACTCCCAACCTGGACAAGCCCGAACCAAAAAGGAAATTCACCACAGAGGCACAGAGATTTTTAACTAAACCTGCAAAAAATTAACACCTTGACGCATAAAGAATAATCTTTTTACGTCAAACCTTAAATTTTTTCTCAGTGTCCTCTGTGTCTCTGTGGTGAGATGTCCTTTTTTCAGGGAAGTCATTGATAAAACACTCACTCCTCACTCGCCCTGCGCTGCTTTCCGCAGGTAGCTAAGTCCACTGGCCGCGCCGTTGCGCAGGAAATTGATGTCCGTCGAGTAACACATCAACTGCATTCCCCGCCGCTGCCACTCGGCCAACCATTCTAAGTTGCCGATGTGGATCCCACAGGGAATCTTCTTAGCTAGAGCGACGTCCAACACGTGCTGGATCGGTTCTTCCAGCGCGCCTAGCATATCATCCGCCCGGACCCCCATGCTGAGCGCGAGGTCGTTCGGGCCGATGACGATGCCG
>JAUWHU010000415.1 GCA_030605705.1 Thermoflexia bacterium
AGCTCGGGATTATCACTGGCCTCATACGACTGCACGACCGTAGTAATGCTGACCACCTGGTCAATGAAGGGCGCTTTCCAGTGCAAGCCCGGCTCGAAGACCTGGCCGGTCAGTCCCCCAAAGCGGACGACCAGCCCTACCGTGCCATAGCGCACGGTGGTGTAGGCATTATCCAACGCCAGACCGGCAAAGACCACCAGGGCAACTGCCAGGCCGATGCCCAGGGGCGCAAATATTTTCTTTTTCCCACGGCGCCGGCGGATGAACCACACGACGCCGGCTACCAGACCTCCCAAGAACAACGCCAGGATGATACTGGGAAATGCAGCTCCCAAAAACGCTAATATTGCCATCTCCGACCTCCTTTTAGCAAATTTATTTCAGAGTCTACTGAAAAAACCAGGAATTTTACCACAGAGACACAGAGAGCACAGAGATTTTAAACTTGACCTTGAAAAAATTAACTTTTTGACGTGTAAAGTGTAATTTTCTTAAACCAAACAGCAAATTTCCTCCATCTTCTCCGTGTCCTCTGTGTCTCTGTGGTGAGAATGACCTTTTTTCAGAGGAGACATTTCAGAGTCTACTGAAAAAACTAATTGAACCGCCAAGGGCGCAAAGCTTTTTTCAGGGAAGCCATTTCAGTGTTCAGACATAACCGCGCTGCTTCAATACCTCGTAGAGAACAATGGAGCCGGCAACGGCGGCATTCAGCGAGTTGATCTGCCCTCGCATCGGCAGAGAGACCAGCCAGTCGCAGCGCTCCCTGGTGAGCCGCCGCAGCCCGTTACCCTCGCTACCGACCACGATGCCGAGGGGCACCTGCAGGTCAATTTCGGTGTAAGGTCTCGCGCCGTAGATGTCCTCCAGCCCGGCGATCCAAACCTCCGCCGTCTTGAGCTGTTCGATGGCGCGTGACAGGTTGGTGACCTGCGCGACCAGAAGATGCTCCACCGCACCGGAGGAGATGTTCACGGTCGCCGGGGTGACGCCGGCAGCCCGCCGCCCCTGGATGATGATGCCGTGTACCCCCGCCGCCTCCCCCGCGCGGATCAGGGTTCCTAAGTTGTGAACATCCTGGATGAGGTCCAGCAGCAAGATCAAGGCCGGCTCCTCGCGTTCCTGGGCCAAGTCGAGCATGTCGTACACCGAGGCGTAGGGATAGCCCGAAACTTCTAAGGCGACGCCCTGATGCTTATCGGTACCGGTAGCGGACGTCATCTCGTGACGTGAGAGCCGATCCATAGGAATCCGCCGCTCTTCCGCCGTCCCTATGATCTCATCCACAATGGATGAGCCAACCACGCCCTCCGCGAGGTGCAAGCGGAAGGGTTGGCGTCGTCCCGCGCGCAAAGATTCGCGGACCGCTTGCCGGCCATATAGAGTTTCTCGCATTTGAATGACTCCTCATAAGTGGCTCGGTCACGTAGTTTGGGGCAGAAAGCCCCAATGAGACCGGCCACAGCTAAAGGAGACCGACCACAGCTAGAGCGCCGGTCTCTATATCGAGTATTGTCCCTGGAAGTGCTTGCTCTGGTCACAGTAGAGAAGATTATGCCATTGATTGGCTCATTTGTCCAATCATGTTGGCGACGCTCTGAGAATAAACTGGGGTGAGCTTGTAGGTAACACTGAGAGCCAAACGCGTTACTTGACGACTTCCACCCCAAAATGATCCAGCACCCGCTGCAACGGGGTGAAGATCGTGACCTGCTCCGAGCCGGCGAAGAGCAACCCCACCGCGCGTCTCTCCAGGTCCAGAATGGCGGAGCCGGAGTCGCCGGGGCTGCTCATGCGGCTGGCGATGATCTGGTCGGTGAAGTGGGCAGTCCGCCCGTCGTAATCCACCTGGACCGTCACGTCAATCTGTTGCACCACTCCCTGGGTATGACCTGTGGTGCGCCCGACCTTCTGCACTTGCTGCCCCAGGTGGGGGTCGGCTACACCGGTGGGCAACCCCAGTCCTAAAATCTCTGGGGTGATCAGGTCAGGGGCGTCGGGACAGGCCAATGCCGCATCCATCAAATTGGAGCCGGCGGTCTGCTGCACGGCCCGCATCCGGTGACTGGAACCGGTCGCGCCCGCCAGGGTATTGAGAAAGCGCGCGATGAGATCCGCGACCTGACATTCCCCCGCCTGTTCCCCAAAATCAAGGGGCTGGAACTCCGCCAGCGTTGCGATGCGGTCGGCGGATGTGCCCCCATCCACGGGAGCAGGCTGCCAGATGGAATCCCCGATCTGCGCCGCGTTGCAGTGAGCCAGGACGTGGTTGTTGCTGAGAATGAAGCTCTCGGCGCCGCGCTGCACCACCAGGCCCAAAGTCCCTGCCGTGATGCGGTAGTGGCCGAGTGATATGCCGGGCAACGCGGGGCGGTGACGGGCCTGTGGGGCAGAAGGAGGCATGAAGGCGCGGATGTGCCCCGTTTCCACTACATCTGTGAGAAAACCGTCCACAGTTTTGGGAATGAGATCTGCGGCGGTGAGCTGGGCAGCCGGGACCTTCCGCTCCACAGAGACGATCAGGCTGAGCTCGTCCGTCTGCGTGTCGCCCCGGATCTTGTACCCTAAACCACAAGCGATGACGTTCGGCCGTTGAAATAGCTGGGGGAGTGCGTGGGAGTAAATCTCCCGGGCCTGGGCGAGGAATTGCGTATTCATTTTTTCTCCTTGGGGCTTATGATATGCAAGGATCGGAGGCCACGCGCTCACGATTGGGCTTGCGGCCTGCCGATGGCTTTGACTTTTACGGGGACCTCTTCCAATTCCCGTGGAATCCGATCTTCGGGGGCGAGGCTTGGCAGCTTTACCTTGTGAGTCACGTTGACGACCAAGATCACCTGCTCGGTCTGCTCTAAAATACCGATGCCGACGCCCACAACGTTGGCTTTTTGCAGCAGCACTTGCTCGTGACGGGCTTTCACCAGGCGCACACGAGCGACTTCTTCCTCTATCTCCATGCTCTTCATAGAATCACCCCTCAAGATTTGCGTCTGATGCGAGAATTATGGTCACTCGCACAGGGCGATCACGGAGAATCGCCCCGACCATTTGTCATTTGTCATTTTCTTCATTTGTCATTTGCACATTTGTCATTTTCTTTAGAGCTTGTAGCCAGGACAGACCGGCAAGGGCCAGCAAGCCGCCCGCGCAGCTCCAGAATCCCCAACCAGGATGGACGGGAGCGGCGTAGAGTTCGTGCATGGCGGGGAGGAGACGGTAAAATGTGACGCCGGCCGGAATCCCGGTGAGTACCGTCCAGGCCAGGATGAGCCAGGGACGCCAGACCCCCAGGCGCGGGCCACATCCCGCCAGCACGCCGGCAGCCAGGGCCGCGCTGATAGCCCACCAAAAGGGGACGCGCCATCCCGGCGCGCGCCACGCCCCGATGATCTGTGGATACGGGGGAAGTACCCCCAAGGCCAGCCCCGCGCCCAGCAGAGCCGCCCCCCAGCGCCATTGCGGACGGGCCTGGGCCAGCAGCAAGGGCAACAGAACGGCCAGTCCCACCTGCGGCAAACGCAATGCCTGCAGGTTCACGGTGATGGCGCGGGTTTGGATCTGGGGGAGCTGCCGCAGGATGTCCGAGAGATCGTAGGCGTTCCAGGCCAGGGCCGCCGCCGGTTGCCCCAACCACGGGCCGAAAACCCCACTCACGGCAATGAACCAGGCCGCGAGCAGTAGCCCGTCATGGCGGCTGGGAAAGGATGCGTTAGTTTTCATGGTTCGGAGATCACCAGCGAGTCAAAGGCCACGGTCGTCGTCTCGTCGGCGGCGATGGCGTCGGCGAACAAGGCCACCTGGCCGGCGGCGAAGGTATCGTCGGTGCGCGAGGCCAACAGCAGGCCGTTCGCGCTCAATGCTAAGGTGTCGCCCTCACAGCGGACTTGCAGGTGATTGGCGTCCTGGCCCGGGTTGATGTACTCGTCGCTGGTGGGGCCGGCCAGCGCCGTGGCTACCCCATCCTTGACCCGCAAGATCAGGTAATATCCATCAGCACTGAGCGCGAAGAGGTAGTAGTTCTGCTCATCCTGTTGGCGGGCGAGTACGCCCATCCAATTGTTCTGTGTCCCTGCGACCTGCCGCAGCTGCACGTTAATGACCACATCGTCCCAGCTCTGGTTGAGCCGCTGGGTGTAGATACCAATTCCCTGGCCGCGATCCTCTAAGGTGAGCTCGCCTTGCCGGATGTAAGCCGCGCCCTCGGAGGTATCGAAGAGCGTCCAGGCGGTATCAGGGACGGAAAAGTCATCGCGGAGCAGCACGCTGCGCCCCTCGAACGGCGAGAGGGTTGGAGTGGGTGAGGTCGGCGTACAGGCAAGCAGGCCGGCGACCAGCAGTAGCCCCCATGCAAACGCGAACTGGCGACACACGGCGTTGAGTAACATCCCGCGCCTGTGAAGTCTAACGGTCAAACTACTCCCTCCTGCTCTGGATGATAGATAGGCAGAGCTAAAGTGAAGGTCGCGCCCCGGTTGGGGCCGTCGCTGGTCAACCATACTCGCCCGCCGTGCTTCTCTACGATTTCTTTGACCAGGGAGAGTCCCAATCCCATGCCCGGGTATTTGCGCCGGATACTGCCATCCACCTGGTAAAAACGTTGGAAGATGCGTTCCCGTTCATCTGGGGAGATACCAATACCTTCGTCCTGGACCTGACAACGGATTTCGTTGTCTTCCACCCAGGCGCGTAACCAGATTTTTCCGCCCGGCTCGCTGAATTTGGTGGCATTGTCCAGGAGATGCCACAGCACCAGTCCCAACTGCTGTGGGTCCAGGTTGACCTGGGGGAGCATCGCCGGCAGATCCGCCAGAATATCTATCTCACGACGCAGCGCCTTCTGCCGGACGGCCTGGACAGAGCGTAAGAGTACCGGCAAGATCGGTTGTGGTTGGAGCAGCATCTGCCCGGTTTCCACGTTCTCCAGCGCGGTGATGGATTCGACTAACTCAACCAGCCGGTTGGTGTAGAGCTGGATGGCGGTAAGGGACTGAGAAAGCTCAGGGGCGATGTTAAAGCCAAAGTCCTCGTCCAGCGCCAGGTCTACGTATCCTTTGACGATGGACAGAGGAGTACGCAGCTCATGCGTCACATTTTGGACGAATTGTGACTTCATGGCGTCCAGACGCTGGAGCTCCTCAAAGGCGCGTTGGGTTTCTTGGTGGAGACGGGCATTCTCCAGTGCCGGGGAAATGGCGGCGGCGATGGACTCGACCAGCGCGATCTCTTGCGGTTGGAAAGTGCGGGGAACGGGAGACTCAATGAACAGGATACCGATGGACTTACCCCGACTTACCAGGGGCACCGTCAGCAGCCCTCGGGTCATCTGGCGGTGGAGGGTAGGAGCGATCTCCGGCAAATCCTGGTGAAGATCGGTGAAGACCAGAGTGGTCTGCTTTTCCAGCACTTGAGGGAGGATAGGAGAGGCCTGGACAAGCGCAAAATCCTGCCGGATCCCCGGATAACCGTCGGCGACGTCCTCATTGATCGTCAGGAGTTTCCCTTCGTGGTAAAGGCAGACGGCGGCCAATGGCAGCCGCAGGAGTTGCCTGATCTCCCGGCAGATGTAGCGCAAGAGGTACTCCAGATCCAACGTGCTATTAGTCGTCCGCAGGATACGGTTGAGAGTCTCAGTATCCACCAGCCGCTGCTGGAGATCCTGGGTCAGCTGCGTTTTTTCCAGCATGATAGCAGCCTGCCCGACCAGCGTGTGGAGCAGATGAATCTCCTCTTTTTCCCACACACGCGGTTCGTCGGCTAAGAGAGAGAGAATCCCGGTGACTCGTCCGCGGATCCAGAGTGGGACAGTGATAATGGCGGCGGCCTGTTCCGTCTGCGCCAATCCAGGGGGAGCGTGGCTGGTGCTGGAGAACGACTCCACGGCCACGTAGCCCTCCGGGCCATTTTGGACGTGGACGGCGCGCTCCTTGTCCCAGTTCTCCCGTACCTGCTTTTTTACCACGTCGGGGTTCTGCAAGCCCTCGCTGTAGAAGATAAAGTCTGGCTCAGCTCCTGCGTGTGCCAGCGCTAACATCCCTTTGGAAAGCCCCAACAGGTTGATGGAGTGATGGAGAATCGCCCGGAGCGTTTCTTCCGAGGTATCGAAAGCGGCGATGATCTGCCGGTCAATGTCGGCCAGGGCCACCAGGCGGTCATGGTCCCGGCGGAGGGCCTGGAATAGATTGGCGCGGTAGAGTGCCGCGC
This sequence comes from Thermoflexia bacterium, assembly GCA_030605705.1. Classification (GTDB taxonomy): domain Bacteria; phylum Chloroflexota; class Anaerolineae; order B4-G1; family SLSP01; genus JAUWHU01. The sequence continues at coordinate 6,202 of JAUWHU010000415.1, forward strand.
TACCCTGTTGGACCAGTAACTGGAGTATGCTGATATCGGCGGGGGTGAAGAAGCGTTCTGGATCCTGGTGGAAGACCATCAGTACCCCATTGTGTTCCGCTTGCCAGGAAACCGGTATGGCGATGAGGGCGCGGATGGAAGTCGCGCCAGAGTGCCGGCTCTGTTCTGGCCAGGCAGCGTAGTCGCGCACCGCGATTGTTTTTTGTTTCTGCCAGGCCTTGCCGCAGGCCCCGTCCCCTGGTCGGATCGCATATTCCTGGATAGCAGCGCTCACCCCTACGCTTTTCACCGGCAACAACGACTCTTTGCGAGGGTCGTAGCGGAAGAAAGTCACCCCGCTGGCTTTGGTCAGGGTCAGCGCCTGAGTCACCGCGACCTCAATGATGGCATCAGGGTCCTGGAGCATGTTAGTGCGCATGCCCATCTGACGGAGAGCTTCCAGATCGGCGATGCGATTCAGGGACTCTTTGTAACGGCGAGCATTGGTCAAGGCCACCACTAACAGATTGGCCAGGGATTGGAGGGTCTCCAGGTGCTCTGGCGTATAGAAATCGGTCTGCTCCCTGGTAAGGGTGAGAAAGCCGAGGGTGCTGCCCCAGCTCTGCAGTGGAACCAGCAGAGCGGAAGAGTGCAGGCCGGCCTCTTTGCGTGTCCAACCGGGGTTTTCAGCCGTATCGGGAATGAGAAGCCCGGTATTAGTTTGCAACATCTCCTGCCAGAGCGGGCAGGTATCTAATGGGACTCCCGCGCGCAGCCGCTGCTCCTCTTCTGGGGGTAGCCCCAGGCTGTAGAGTGAGATGACTTGGTGATTTTCTTTGATCCGAGAGATGACCAGCGTATCCAGGGGGATGAGATGGGGGATCTGTTCTACTACGATTTGGGTGACCTCCGTCTCGTCGAGCGTCTGGGTCAAGCGGGCGCTGATCTTCTGGAGGGACTCGGCCAGACCGCGCGCTTTGCGCTCGCCCTGGAAGAGTTGTGCGTTGTGCAAGGCGATGGCCGCCAATGGGGCCAGCGCAGCCAATACCGCGCCATCCTCCGGGGAGAATTTCCCCGCTTGGGCGCTGATCGCACAGAGGAAACCCACCAGCTCTCGATCCAAGAAGATCGGCGCGGCGATGTGGGAACGCATCCACTCCGTACCCGGGATGGTGACCCAGCCATCATAGGTTCGGGTATCGGCGATGATGAGGGGTGCTTGTTGCCGGGCGGCTGCTTGCAAATTAGCGGTCTTCCGCAGAGGGAAATGGAAGCCCTGAGCGTCTTTTATAGACCCAAAGTACTCGTATCCCCGCTGCCGGGTGATGGTGGCTCCATCCGCCTTCGCCAGCATGATATCGGCGGCCTCACAGGGAGTCAGGTCGAAAAGCGCTTCCAACAAACGATCCAGCACCGCCTCCAGATCCAGCGTGGCCGTCAGCGTGGCTCCGACTTGCTGGATGGTTTCGGCCAGCGCGCGCGCCTGTTTCTCGGCCAACAACAAGCGGGTGTTGTGCAAGGCGATCGTGGCCAGCGCGGCAAAGTGGCGCAAGCCTTCTTCTTCCACCGGGTTGAAGGTTTGGCCGGGGTTGAAGCTGTCCACGGTCAGGTAGCCAAGCAGCTGCCCGGAGAAGAGCAGGGGGACCGCCAGCGTCTCCTCGATCTCCTCGGCCCGGCCATATTTTTGCAAAGCCTCCCTGACCTGCGGCGGGAACACCACGCTGTCCTGTTGGCTAATCCGGTGCAGATGAACGCTCTCTCCGCGCCGCAATGCCGCTATGACAGGGAGATTACATGGCAGGCGCACGGTCTTCAAGCGGGCATCGTAACCTACAAAGCCACGAAAAGCAAAGTCTCCATCTTCCCATAGCAGCAAACTGCCGCCCTCGGCGTGCGGGATCAAGCGCACGGCTTCTTCCACGATGCGCTGGAGGAGAGCATCCAGGTCAAACTCGGTAAGCAGAACGGGAGTAAGCTCCACCACCATCTGCAGCAGTCGTTCGCGCAGCGACTGCGCTTTCGTCTGTCCAAAACGCGCCATTGCAATAATTTCCTCGACACGTTCCGGCAAACAGCCGGTGTTCTCTGCGCTTACCGGGATCAGGTGTATGGCGTGCGCCGGGAGCCACTGCAGGGCCTCGATGTAAAACTCTTCGCTACCGATGATAATGAGGAGACAGCCAGGGCAGTGCTGATGAATGGCGCGCAGCAAAGTTTGTGCCTCTGCCGGCGGGAGGGGAGGCTGCACGAGCAACATATCCACCTCATGGGATTCCAGTGCCGCGAGAGCTTCTGGTAGGCTCTGGGCATGTTGCACGGCAATTCCGTCGTGCGCCTGCAGGGCGGTTAGCATCCCATCGTTGGGAGAACTTTCCGTCGCCACGAGAAGTAATTTTATCGCGCTTTTCACATCTTTCGTCGCCATTCAGCGTTTTCCTGGTAGAGATGGCTGGATGTAGCCTCAAGAGCTGCCATCCACAGTGAATAGTTAGGCTTTTCCTGCCCGCGGTAGAACTTTACCTATTTTAGCACAGATTTGGCGAAAAGGCGAGAAGGCGAGAGGGCGAGAAAGCGAGAAAACGAGAAAGCAAGAGGACGAGAGGGCGAGAGGGCGAGAGGGCCGTGCCTGATGACAAGGCTTTTGATCCGCCAGACCAGCGCGGGGCTAAAAGAGCCAAGCCCTACCTTTGCCTTAAAACTGAAACGCTCCCATTTGAGGCAAGCTGTGGCTCGGTCACGTAGTTTGGGGCAGAAAGCCCCAATGAGACCCTCGGGCTAATTGCCCTTAGGGCAATGCCGGCCACAGCTAGAAGGTCGTGGTGAGCCTGAGTCAGCCGATAAGCCGGATTTTGTTCCTCATAGAGGCGGTGATCATCTATCTACGACGCCGGTCTCCCGGCATCTCCAGCAGCCTACCCGCAGGTTGCTCCCGTAGGAGGGGGAACGGGTCGCTCCCCGGCCCGAGGGCCTTCCCTGCTGCTTGGCCTTGCTCCCGGCGAGGGTTGCCTGGCCGCAACGGTTACCCGCTGCGCCGGTGGTCTCTTACACCACCTTTTCACCCTTACCCCGGCCCCGAGGGACCGGTGGCGGTCTGTTTCTGTGGCCCTGTCTGCGAGTCGCCCCGCCCGGGGGTTACCCGGCGCTGTACCCTGTGGAGTCCGGACTTTCCTCGGCCCGTGTTGCCACGGGACGCGATCACCTGTCCAACTCAGGCTCATTCACATGTTACCATAGCCTGAAAATTGGTCAATAGGTAGCCGGCACACCGCTCACCGTCCAGAGGATGATCTCCGGCGGCGAGAGGAAACGCGCCCGTGGCGCGCCTAATCCCTCCATGCCCAATCCCCGGCTCACGTAAAGCGTGGTGTGACCCTGTTGGTAACGGCCCATCTCGTAACGCTTGCCCCATTGCGAGCTGGTGAACAGCGCGCCGTAAAGTGGGAGCCGCAGCTGCCCGCCGTGGGTGTGTCCGGCCAGGTACAGATTGATTCCCAGACGCGCGGCTTCCGGCATCAGATCGGGGCTGTGGTACAACAGCAGGCTGGGTATACCGGCGGGAACCTGACGTTTGAGGTGTTCCAGGGCTGCGCCGTCGCGCTCCAAATTCGTGCTGCAGCGCACCCCCAGCAGCCAAAAGGTGACGTCGCGCCACGCGATGGGGAGAGCCTCGTCATCCAGCCAGCGGATGTCCAGACCCGCGAAGATACGGGGCACGAGCCGCGGCACATCCACGGGCGGGCTGCCGGTGATGGCGTAGACGCCCAACGGCGCATGCAGCCGGCCCAGCAACTTCCGCGTCTCCTTTTGTGCTCCCACGTCATAAACGGAAGAGAGGTTCAGATAATCGCCGGTGAGAAGGATGAGATCAGGTTGCAGATTCTCCACCTGTTCCAGCAGGGCAGCTTCACGGGGGGAGAAGCGCTCGAAATGGAGATCGGAGATGTGGAGAATTCGCAAGGGGGCCTCCGCAGGCCAGCCGGGCAACCGCAGCTGCTGGCGGGTGACGGTCAGGCGAAATGGCTCGATCCAGGTGGCATAGATCGCTGCGACGCTGACGGCAATTTCCAGGAGAATGAGCAGGGGCAGCGTGAATAGCCGATCTCCCAGGAGCGCG
>JAUWHU010000576.1 GCA_030605705.1 Thermoflexia bacterium
TTTTCTCAAAAAATGGGGGGCAAATCATGGGGCGTAGCAAAAATCTGCCACGAATTTCACGAATTAACACGAAAAAGAGAGGGAAATTAGTGAAATTCGAGTAATTCGTGGCAGAAAAGAGCAAGGCCGGCTCAATACGCCCCGGATTATTGAGATGATACTTTGGCCCCCAAGGAGAGCACCACATGCACGTGTTGATCACCGGAGCGAGTGGATTCGTCGGAACTCACCTGCGCCGCTACCTGCTGGCGCACACCGACTGGCAGATCACCGGCACGGCCTTTCCCGATCAACCGCCGGCCGCTACCAATCCCCGCGAGCGCTGGGTCGCGCTGGACGCCCGCGACGACGACGCCGTTCACGCCCTGTTGAGCGATGTCCGCCCCGGCGCGATCGTACACCTCGCCGCCCAATCTCACATCCCCACTGCCTACGAGGACCCGTGGGGCACGCTGGAGAACAATATCCGGGGGCAGCTCAATCTGCTGGAGTCGTGTGTCAAGTTGGAGATGCAGCCTCGCTTCCTCGTGATCGGTTCCGGGGAGGAATACGGGCGCGCTGCAGCAGATGAGTTACCGCTGCGCGAGGAACATCCCCTGCGCCCGGAGAATCCTTACAGCGTGAGCAAAGTCGCGCAGGACGTGCTGGGCTACCAGTATTTCATCAGCTACGGGATCCCCGTGCTGCGCACGCGCCCCTTCAACCACGTGGGACCGGGACAATCCGCCCGCTTTGTGCTCCCCGCTTTCGCGCAACAGGTAGCGCGCATCGAAGCGGGCCGGCAAGAGCCGGTGTTGCGCGTCGGCAACCTCACGCCCGCCCGCGATTTCACCGACGTGCGGGACGTGGTGCGCGCTTACCACCTGCTGCTGCTGAAGGGGTCGCCCGGCGAGGTGTACAACATCTGCTCCGGCATCCCGCGCACGATCCAGTCGCTGGTGGACCGGTTGCTGTCGCTGGCGCGGGTCCCCATCAGCGTAGAGATTGATCCAGAGCGTTACCGTCCCGCCGACGTGCCCATCATCTACGGGAGCGCGGAGAAGTTGCAGCGCGCGACCGGTTGGACGCCACAGATTCCCTTTGAGCAGACGGTACGGGAGTCGCTGGAGGAATGGCGGAAGAGAATTAAAAATGATAAATGAAGAAAATGTGCAAATGGCAAATGGCAAATGTGCAAATGGCGAATGGCAAATGGCAAATGGCAAATGGCAAATGTGCAAATGGCAAATGGCAAATGAGGAGTCACCATGTGCCTTTGGCACACCAACGATGACGAAAATGATGCTCCTGTCGTTTGATTCACGGACTTGACGACAACTTCTAACTTGCAACTTTAAACTTGTAACGTATTTTCAGAGGAGGGTACTACAAAATGGGTAAACATCGCGCATTGATCACCGGCATTACTGGGCAGGATGGCTCGTATTTGGCCGAGTTCCTGCTAGAGCAGGGCTACGAGGTCATCGGCATGGTGCGGCGCAGCAGCACGGTCAACTTCAGCCGCATCGAGCACATTCAGGACAAACTCACACTGGTCTCCGGCGATTTGTTGGACCAGGGGTCGCTCATCGCCATCCTACGCGATCATCGTCCGCAAGAGGTGTACAACTTAGCGGCTCAATCGTTTGTCCCCGCATCCTGGCAGCAACCCGTCTTCACCGGCGAGGTCACCGGGTTAGGCGTCACGCGGATGTTAGAGGCCCTCCGCACCGCAGACCCCACCATCCGCTTTTACCAGGCCAGTAGCAGCGAGATGTTCGGCAAGGTGCGCGAAGTTCCGCAAAGCGAACATACGCCCTTCTACCCGCGCTCGCCTTACGGCGTCGCCAAAGTCTACGGGCACTGGATCACCATCAACTACCGCGAGTCCTACGACCTCTTCGCCGTCTCCGGCATCCTTTTCAATCACGAAAGCCCGCGCCGAGGGATGGAATTTGTGACCCGCAAAGTCACCCACCACGTCGCCAAGATCAAGCTGGGGCTGGTGGATAAGGTCGCGCTGGGCAACTTAGATTCCAAACGGGATTGGGGGTA
>JAUWHU010000539.1 GCA_030605705.1 Thermoflexia bacterium
ATGCTCACAATTTTGCCTCCAAGAAATTCAACGCAGAGACGCGGAGGGCGCAGAGTTTTTTCTGTCTTTCTCTGTGTTCTCTGTTTGCCCACACCTACGGTCTGTGGTGAATTTCCTTTTTGGTTCTGGTTTGTCCAGGTTAAGAAATAAACCACAGATTTCTGTGGTCATCTTGCTGGCTCTTGGTTGTTCTGTGGTTCAGGGTACTTGATCCGGGGATGGTACGCACCGCGCAGGATCTCCACATAGGTCGTCTTCACGATCTGTAGTTCCTGCAGCGTGATCGGACATTCGCCCAGCTGCCGGTCGTGGATGCGGGCATCGAAGATGGAGTTGACCACCCGCGATACCTCTTCCGGTGAGGTGGGGCGCGCGGCGCGAGTCGCGGCCTCGCAGCTATCGGCCAACATCACCAGAGCTGTTTCGCGGCTTTGTGGCCGGGGGCCGGGGTAGCGGAACAGTGCCTCGTCCACCAGGTCCGCCTCTCCTCCGGCGGCCTCGACCGCTTTTTGATAGAAGAAGCTGGCCCGCGTGGCCCCGTGGTGCTCCGGGATAAAGGCCCGCACCTGCCGTGGCAGCCGGTATTGACGAGCCAGCTTCAGCCCGTCACGCACGTGCGCGATCACGATATCCGCGCTGGTTTGGGGGTCCAGCCGGTCGTGGGGATTCCCCAGCTGCTCCTGGTTCTCGGTGAAGAAATAGGGCCGGGTGAGCTTCCCTACGTCGTGGTAATAGGCGCCGGCGCGGGTCAGCAAAGTGTTAGCCCCGATGCGTTCCGCCGCCTGTTCCGCCAGACTCGCGACCATCATGGTGTGATGGAACGTTGCCGGGGCCTCGCGCAGCAGCCGCTGCAGCAAGGGGTGATTGGGGTGGCTCAGCTCAACGAGGCGGAATGTCGTGGCCAGGTCGAACAAGGGGGCCAGCAGGAACAATAGGCCCAATGTCAGGCCGCCGGAGAGCACGCCGCCCACCAATCCCAGCCCCGACTCGATTATGAAGGAGAGGGGCGCGACGCGAACCTCTGCTGTCGAGAAGGCCAGCCTGATTATGACTGCCGCCAGGCCTCCCACGAGACCCGAACGGAAAATGGCTCCCGTCTGTTCGTAACGGGGCAATGTGAGTGTCGCCGTGACACCGCTCAACGTCACCACGGCCATGATGAGCAAGGAAGAGCCGCCGACCCAACCGCTAACCACTCCTAAGTAAATGAGGCTGCCCAGCGCTGCGGGGTACCCAACGGTGCTGGACAGCAGCATCCCCAGGGCCGCGCTGGGAAACAGGCTGAGCAGCAAGGGGCCGGAGGGAATCAATAGTCGCGCCAACAGCACGAATACCACCAGGAGTAGCGCGACCAACCCTTCCTGGCGGGGATCCTCCAGGATTTCTGGTTGTACCCGGAAGAGATAGAGGCCTAAGAGCAAGGTGCTGCTCACAGAAAAGAGCGCCAGCAGGAGCACTTCGCGCCAATCGTGTTGCTGCCTCACCAGCCCCAGCTGCTCCAGGGCTTCCATCTCCAGGTCGGTGACCACATTCCCTTCCCGGATGATCACCTCTCCGTTGCGAACGGTCTGGAGCACCCCGCCGATAGCCTCCGCGGCTTGCGCGCGTGCTTTTTCTGTGGCCGTCTGATCGTAGAAGCTGTTCGGTGCGATGAACTGCTGCACCAGGCTCGCCACTAAGTTGGCTTCATCTTGGGGGAAATCCAAAGGCACCTGGGCCGGAACGTGTTCCTGCACGTCCTGCAGACCGTCGCTCCGAATTTCCTCCAGACGCATGACTTGATCCAATAAGCCGCGAGTTTCCAGTTGCACGCGATTCCAGTTCGACTCCGGCAAAGATAGCAGGGTGTCAATCTCGTTCAAGGGGAAATCTTGCAGCTCCGGGACCGCCAGTATCCAACTGCGTTTTTCGACGGCGGTGGCATAGGGGTCGGCGCGCACGGCGGTCAGGAAATCCAAGACGCGGCGGACACGTTCTAATTGTTGTCTGGCGACTTCTGTGTCCGGCGGGGTGTAGATCGCCATGACCTGGCGCATGGACTCCTCGCGCGCTTGCCGGCTGAGAATGTCGCTGACGTAGCTGATCTCCCGTGGCGCGTGAATATCCTGTGGGGCGACCGCTCCAGCGGCGAGGTCGTACCGTCCGGCAAAGTTGAAGAGCAATGCGGAGGCAGTCACCAGCGATAGCCCCAGGCAATACAACGCCTGGCGCAGGAGCCAACGACGTGAGAGTGATTTGTTATCGGAAGATTTCATACTTTGACTCTCGCCTCGAACGACTGAGGCGTTTCTACCGTAGTAGCGACTTCAGTCGCTCTATTCTCGTCTCGAACGACTAAAGTCGTTACTACGAGCAAACTACAAAAGAGGGAACCCCAAAGGGCCCCCTCTTTGCAATGTTTGGCAGGCTGGTGGTGACGGAGGGCTATGCCGACAGCAGATCCCGGACGATCCCACTGACTAACCGTCCATCCGCCTTACCGCGAACTTGGGGCATCAACACCCGCATCACTTTACCCATATCCGCCGGAGATGATGCTCCGACTTCGAGTATCACGGCCTGAACGAGTTCCGTGACGGCTTCGAGGCTGAGAGGTTCAGGCAGGTAAGCGCGCAAGATTTCGATCTCGGTGGCCTCGATGGCCGCCAGCTCCTCGCGCCCCGCCTCGCGGATTATTTCCAGTGCATCCTGGCGGCGCTTGACCTCCTTTTGGATGAGAGCTAACACCTCGTCATCACTCAGCGGCCCCTTTTCTATCTCGGCCCTCTGAACAGCTGCCAGAACCATGCGCAACGCTCCTTTACGGTGCTCATCGCGCGCTCGCATGGCGTCATGCAAATCTGTCTGGAGTTGTTGTCTCAGGGACATACTGGCCTCATTTAAACACAGCTCACTCAGTATTGACGGTTCAGGTCCTTGAGCGTGGTGCGGCGGCTTTTGCGCATCTTGGCCGCGCGTTTGCGTTTGCGAATAATGCTCGGCTGCTCATAATAGCGACGCTTGCGAATCTCGGACAGGATATGATCGTCTTGCACCTTTTTCTTAAATCGTCGCAGCAAAGAATCAAAAGACTCATGGTTACGGGCAACTACATACGTCACGCTTCTCGCCCCCTTTTTTGCTCCCGGAATTCTGTGTAGTGCTGAACACCGGCCAGGAATGGATGCAGCTTGCCTCAAAATACAGTACAATATTATAGCGAGGGAAGAAAGATTGTCAAGAAATGGGGCGCGCTGGGGTGCGTTTCAGGATCATTTGGGCCTTCTGCCCAAAACTGCGCTGACCGTGCCCATCTGGGCTTCTTAGTTGGCGCAAGTTTGACATTTCTCTGAGCAAGGGCCATAATGTAAACTCATCAGCAGCAGAAATGAGGCACAAGTATGATGAAGCGGGGAATGCTTTTACTACTTCTGACCGGTTTGTTAATGGGTTGCGCTGCGCCAGCTCAGGAGATAGTCACAGTTAGCGGGGACTACTATGAGATGGACTTTCATCTTCCGGCATGGCAGGAAAATAGATTAGATGAGTGGGATGAATACTTTATCCCACCTCAAGGACATTATTTCTTGGTTGTGTATATTTTCATGAAATCGGTAACAGAAAACCCTATTGAACTCAGAGTAGAAGACCATGAGCTCAGTTACACTCTGGGTGCTACGGAGCATTACACCACAACACTCGCAGCTACCGGGAATAACGATATATATTTACTTGCCTATAATCGGAACTATGGCGGAACCACCGCCGGATATGGGAGATGCTGTGTATTTGTGGTACCGAAGGAGGCACAAGATTTTGTGTTGGAGATAACGTCGTTGCCGCCAGTCACCTTGACCGTCCGCTGACTGGAAGGCGCGACCTTGCCCACGGACCCGCAGGCCTGCCCAATGGCTCCAAGCGTAGCGGAGTCGTGGGTTCATCAGCGCGGATACGATTGTGCCCAATCCCGGCGACCCGCAGAGTTTGAATCGGTACAGTTATTGCATCGGAAACCCACTGAAATACATCGATCCTTCAGGGCATAGCTGGGATGATTTCATCAACTTTGTTCGCAAAGTCCCAGGGTATGAGACGACTGCCAACAATCTGGACACGGCGCTTACCATTGTGCAACACCCTGAGGCTTCAGCAGGGGAAAAGGCGCTAGCAGGTGGGTACATTGCGGTAGAAGCCACCGCTCACGGCGCTCTTTTGATTGGTGGGAGCATCCTGGCTTGGGAAGGAATCGGGGCTATAGCAGGTACTGCCGCCAGTGGGGAAGCAATTACCACCGCGGGCACGGCAGCTACTGCTGCCTGTGCTGATGGGGATTGTACAAATGAAGCCCAAGCAGTGGGACAGATAGCTAATAGGGGGTGGACGGTACTTGGAAAATACCCGGGTTATGTTGACACAGGGAATCGACTGCAAGTCAATTTCCTCAAAATCCCTCAAGATATTTGGGAAAAACTCGCCACAAGAGCCCAGCAATGGGCAATGAACCAGCAGTTTCTTGACGAGGCTATTACACG
>JAUWHU010000564.1 GCA_030605705.1 Thermoflexia bacterium
ATTGCTGAAGGTTTGGATGGGGACGATATGCACTATGTAGGGTTGCGGGATGCCGGAGAAGTCTGGCGCACATTGACGACCGCGACGACGGACGCGCGCGCGTGGGAGCATCGCACCCTGGACCTCACTCCTTATGCGGGGCAGACGGTCACGCTCTACTTCGGCGTGAAGAACGACGGCGACGACGACACAGCGGCCTGGTACATTGACGACGTGCTGGTCACGGTCTGTGAGTAGCGTCAGGTGACATTCTCTACTTACGACGCGGTCCCAGCGGCAGCTTGAGTTAGCAGTTTTTGTGGTTTGTATTACACTATTGAGGGAGTACATCAAGCGACGCATGGCTGAACGGACTCACATTGACTTCAAGCGGCAGATAGGGGAGGGGCGATACGGAAACCTGAGTAGTAATCGCAAGGCTTGGTAAGGAGAAACGGACGATGACAGAAAAACGACGGTTAAAAGTTGATATGGGCGAACTCAGCACGGTCTTCGAACTCCAGTTTTCAGAGACCTCTGCCTATCTTGATTTGGAAACTGGTGAAGTCATCTATGTGACCGGCGATGACCGGTGGGCGTTGGAAGAGCTCGACGACGAAATACATGACGTGGAGGGTGATCACATTATGGCGCTGCAAGCCCGGCTGCAACAGCGGGCCGACGTCCCGGAATGGCAACACCCGGGAATCCTGAACGCCGCCCGGGTAGAAGCGGACCGCGGGTCTCGCTTCATAGCCATTGAACCGGAGCCTTATGCAGGCTACAACGACATGGAACGCTTCATCTTCACGGTAGAAGATGACCAGCTCTCTAACGAGCTGGCCTATGCTATCCACGGGCGTGGGGCCTTTCGCCGCTTCAAGGATTTGCTGGCTCGTCATCCTCAGGTGCAGCAGGCCTGGTACGATTTCAAGGATGAGCGGAACGAGCAACGCATGCTCGATTGGTTGGATTGCCACGGCATTAAACCGCTGTAGGAGCGATCCGCGAATCATTCCTACAATCTTATTTTCGGAATAGCTCGGACCGGCTTCATTTGGGCTTTCTGCCCAAAATTTACCGACCGTGCCCGTCTGGGCTTCGGTCAGGAGATACAGGAGGAACCCTTGTGGTTCCCTGTAGACACATTTACCCGCTGCCAGATCATGGCGATACCCTGATTTACGTGAAATGTCATTGCGGGGCAACAAGGTCATATAAAATATACCTTTCAAAGGGGAAAACTATTCGGCCACAGTTTCTATATATAGGGAGAGGTGTGATGAATGCAAGCGTAAACGCAACCGAATTTGATACAGAGCGTGTAGTAACCTATTGGTTGGCGGAGGCCGAGGAAGGATTTCAAGTAGCGGAGCATCTGTTGGAAAAAGGCGACTACTCCTCTCTTTTTCGGCCATTTAGCAGTGGAGAAAACACTCAAAGCTCTCTACGCTCTGCGCCACCATCAACATGCGCCACTAATCCACAATCTGCTACGCCTGGCTCGGATAGCTGACTTGGAACCGGATGAGGCCCAAACGAAAGCACTGCTGACCATTACAGCGTTCAACATCGAAGCTCGGTACCCAGATATCAAACGCACCTTTCGCGTTAAATGTACTGCTGAGTTTACGACCTCACAGATGACCAACATTCAGGAGGTGTTAAGATGGTTGAGAGCACAGTTTCCATCACCGAAAGCGTACAACGGTTCATAACGTTATTGCATCAGCAGTTGCCTCAGCTTGAGGCCGTCTATCTTTACGGTTCCCAGGCCCAGAACACGGCGACGGCAGAGAGTGACATTGACGTGGCCGTCGTCTCCTCGGCTTTTACATCTGACCTTTTCCGGTCGCGGGTGATGCTGCTGCGTTTGGCCGCGCAAGTGGATGACCGGATCGAACCGGCGCCGTTTCGCCCCCAAGACTTCACACTCAGTGATCCGCTGGTTAGTGAAATCCAACGCACCGGCGTGCGATTGGTGTGATAAAGGAGAAAATCATGCAATACCGGACATTCGGCAAACTGGACTGGAAACCATCGGCGCTGGGCTTCGGCGCGATGCGTCTGCCGACGCTCAACGACGACCAGAAACAGATTGACGAGCCGCTGGCGACGCGGATGATCCGCTACGCCATTGACCACGGCGCCAATTACGTGGACACGGCCTACCCCTATCACGGGGGAGCGAGCGAGTCGTTTGTCGGGCGCGTGCTGCAAGACTGCTACCGCGAGAAGATCAAGCTGGCGACGAAGCTGCCCTGCTGGCTGGTAAAGGAGTCGGGGAACTTCGACCGCTATCTCGACGAGCAACTGGCGCGTTTGCAGACCAAGTACATTGATTTCTACTTGCTCCACGCGCTGGGAGAGAACCAATGGCACACCATGCGCGACATGGGAGTGTTAGATTGGGCGGAACGCGCGTTGGGCGACGGGCGCATCCGGCACTTAGGTTTCTCCTTCCACGATACTTACGCGGCCTTCCAGGAGATCGTGGATGCGTATGACGCCTGGACCTTTTGCCAGATACAGTACAACTACATGGATATTGATTACCAGGCGGGGACGCGCGGCCTGAAGTACGCCGCCGATAAGGGCCTGGCCGTCGTGGTCATGGAGCCGCTGCGCGGCGGGCAGCTGGCCCAGACGCCGCCAGAAACAGTGGCGCGACTATGGGCGACTGCTGGGCAGCAACGCTCGCCGGCGGATTGGGCGCTGCAGTGGGTCTGGAACCAGCCGGAGGTCTCGCTGCTACTCAGCGGGATGAGCGCCATGCAACACGTGATGGAGAACGTCGCCAGCGCGGAGCGCTCCGGCGTCGGTCAGCTGACGGAAGCCGAGCTAACGTTGATCGGGAAGGTGCGCGCAGCCTATCAGACACTCTCCCCCCTCCCCTGCACCGACTGCAAATACTGTATGCCCTGCTCCAGCGGCGTGGACATCCCCGGTATCTTCGAGGTCTACAACTCGGCGTTGATGTACGGCAACCTCAAGAGCGCGCGAGAAGGTTACCACTGGGTCGGCAAGGAACACCAGGCCGACCAGTGCATCGAGTGCGGGGAGTGCGAAGAGAAATGTCCGCAGGGGATTTCCATCATCGAGTGGCTCAAGAAAGCGCACGCGCT
>JAUWHU010000030.1 GCA_030605705.1 Thermoflexia bacterium
GGCGCGGGCGTCGCACGGTACTTTCTACCTGACCGGGCGCACGCCGCTCCCCGATCCCGCCAATCCTGACCTGGCGCGGCTGCAAAACGACCGCGATAGTCTCAAGCGGGAATTGGCACAGCGGATGATAGCGGCAGGCCAAAAGCCCACGCCCGTCAAAGTGGAACGGGAACTCGTCGCGTTGGAACACGCCGCCGCGATCCTCACCGTTCTCGAAGACGTCCGGCGTGCCGGGGGAACGGCCCACTACGTGGCGTGTGACGTCACCGGCGCGGACGCCGTCGCCCGGCTGCTACAAGAAGCGGAACGGGCCGAGGGCCGCGTGGATGTCATCCTCCACGCGGCGGGCATTGAGCGCAGTCGCCGCCTGGAGGACAAGACGCCGGAGGAATTTGAGCGGGTGTTCGCGGTCAAAGCCGATGGGGCCTTCAACCTGTTGAAAGCAGTGGAGAGCCTGAAACGCGCGCCGCAGGCGGTGATCGCCTTCTCCTCCGTCGCTGCGCGCTTCGGCAACGCCGGGCAGAGCGATTACAGCGCGGCCAACGACCTGCTCTGCAAGTTGCTCTCATCGCTGCGCGCCACGCACCCCGACATCAAGGCGCTGGCTTTAGATTGGAGCGCCTGGGCGGAAGTGGGGATGGCGAGCCGGGGCAGCATCCCCCGCATCATGCGCCTCGCCGGCATCGAAATGCTCCGGCCCGAGGACGCCGCGCCGTTGGTGCGTCACGAACTGCTGTCCGGCGGGCCGGGCGGCGAAGTGATGTTGGCCGGTGACCTGGGCCTCCTCACCGCGCCCCGTACACAAGATGGCGGGCTGGACGTGGCGCGCGCCAACGCCGCGCTCACGGCGGGGAATCCTCCCCACGTGATGCTCAACCGCGTCACGGGATTGGATCTCTACCGGGGCATCACCCTGGAGGCTGAACTGGATCCCCAGGCCGAGCCGTTCCTGAGAGACCACGCGCTGAAGGGGATACCCGTGTTGCCCGGTGTGATGGGCATTGAGGGCTTCTCGGTCGCCGCGCCGCGCATCGCCTCGGTGCTCTGCTCCGGTGGCGAGAGCTTCCGGGTCACCGGACTCGAAGACATCCGCTTCCTTACCGCTCTCAAATTCTACCGGAAGGCCCCCCGGCGGATCGTGTGGCGCGCCAGCATCGTGCGCGAAGCGAGCGGGCTGGTGGCGCGCGTGACGCTGGAATCAACGCGCGCGCTCAAGACGGGACGTGAGGAATGCACGTTGCACTTCTCCGGGCGGGTGTGTCTGGAGCCGTTGCTGGTGCAGGAAGCGGATGTTCCCCTCGCGCGCCCGCCGGTGTGGAACGGTGCGGCCACAGTGGACGCGGAGGCCATCTATCGTCTCTACTTCCACGGTCCGGCGTTCCGGGTGCTGGACGGGGTGCAGCGGGTTGGGGATCGGGTTCTGGGCAGGTTGCAAACCGATCTGCCGCCGGCCACATCGCAAGGACAGCCTCTGGCCGTTACCCCCCGGTTGCTCGAGCTTTGCTTCCAGACGGCGGGCATCTGGGAAGCCGGCGCGACCGGCGCCCTGGGGCTACCGGCTTCTATCGAGCGACTCGTCCTGTACGAACGCGAGGTGGACGGGGCGCCGATCTACGCGGAGGTCAGCCCGACGCTAAGTCAAGACAACCGTCCGTGCTTCGATGCGCGCGTCGTGGACGCTCAAGGCCGCCTCTACCTGGAGCTCAAGGGCTACCGCACGTCGCCGTTCCCCGGCACTATAGACAGCGCGCTGCTCCAGCCGCTGCGTGTCCTGGTCGAAGGGGAGGATGCGTGATCACCTGGACAGTCTGTACCGCCGACGCGCGCTGGCCGTGGTGGCAGGGGGTCGCGGAGCCGGACTTCCTGGCTCCGGCAGAACGCGAGAAGTTGGCCGGGCTGCGGTTTCCCAAGCGTCGCCGCGAGTGGCTGCTGGGCCGCCGGACGGCGAAATCGCTATTGCAAGGCAGCGACGCGGCGTGTGAGTGCTTGTCGCCCCAGGATATCACCGTGGGGAACGAGCCCGGCGGCGCGCCTTACTTCACCGTGAGCGGGAGGGGACGCCACCCGGCGTCCCTTTCCATCAGCCACCGGGACGCGCTGGCTTTCTGTGCGCTGGCACCCGCCGGCTCACAACTGTCCGTCGGCGCGGATGTGGAGCGATTGGAAACGCGGTCGCGGGGGTTCGTGCAGGATTTCTTCACCGCGCGTGAGGCCGAGCACGTCTGGGCCTGCTCGCCGGAGCGGCGGGATGCGCTGGTGACATTGATCTGGAGCCTCAAGGAGGCGGTCCTCAAGGCTCTGCGATTAGGGTTGCGAGTGGATACCCGGCGTGTGGAGGTGCTGGATGTTGTCGGCTTCGATTCCACGCCGTGCGCCGCGCCGCGTTGGCAGCCGGCGCGTGTAGGGACGAGAGCGGGGGAATTCGCGGCCTGGTGGCGTCCCTACGGTGGTTATGTCCTGACGTTGGCCGTCACAACGCGGGGGAATGAAGAAAATGACAAATGACAAATGAAGAGAATGACAAAGGATAAATGAACAAATGATCAATTTGCTAATAACTGGTGTGGCTGCTTACCTGTCAGGTTCAATCCCGTCGGGGCTGTTTTGGGCCTGGGCGATCAAACATATTGACGTGCGACAGAGCGGCAGTGGGCGTACCGGAGGAACCAATGTCTGGCGAACCGCCGGGGCCGTTCCCGCTCTGCTGACGGCAGTCTGTGATGGTTTGAAAGGAGCCGCGGCGATCTGGGTGGCTCGTGCCTTAGGCGTTGGCCCATGGGGTATGGCGCTGGCCGGCGCGGCAGCAGTCGCGGGGCACAATTACTCGCTTTACCTGAAGTTCAAGGGGGGCGCGGGTACCATGGTCAGTATCGGGATCGCGGCCGCTCTTTGGGCCAGCAGTTTACCGATCTTGGCAGGGGCCGGGGGCCTGGCCGCCTTGTTGGTAGGACACTCCTCTGTGGCGTCCATCCTCATCGCGCTCTCGTTGCCGGTGCTCTTCGGCTTGCGAGGCAACGGTGCTTACGCGCTGGGCTTTGGCCTCCCCGCCATGGCGCTGACCCTGTGGGCCTTGCGCCCCAACATCGGGCGTCTGCTGAAAGGGAAGGAGCGTTTTCTCCCCCTGTACCTGAAGAAGCCGCCGCTTATCCGGCTCTGCCGGCATCCCTCTAAATTGGCGACCGGTGATTAGTAATTAGGAGCGTTCCAGTGATTTAGTGGTAGATTTTTGACTTACCGGGCTAGCCGTGGCCGGTCTCATTGGGGCTTTCTGCCCCAAACTACGTGACCGAAGCCCAGACGGACAGCGCCTTGTTGGGCAGGATGTCCGGAGAGAAACGCTTGCGCCTACTCCAAGCGATGCTGCATCGTGACATAGTGAACCTCATCTCCATTGGTCGTTCGCTTGACACCCGACGCCACAGGAATGAAACCGCACTTCTTGTAGCAGGCAATTGCTCGTGTGTTGTTTTCGCGCACGTTGAGTACGACTTTGCGAAAGAGGTTCAGCTCTTGCGCCTTTTCAATGGTCATGTTTATCGCTTTCTCTCCGATTCCAAAACCAAGGAGCGACTCCTCTCCCAGAAAAATGCCAAGAATTGCCTCATCTGGCTGAGAACCACGCTCGAGCCAAACTGTGCCGATATCGTTACCGGAGACCTGAATGACAAACCACAACAAGCCTTGCTCTGGATTGTGGGCTGCGACGGTCCGATTCATCGGTCGGTAACGCGACATGTAGTTTTCACTGCGGATGCGCCTTGCCCATTCGTCAAGGCGCAGAATATCGGGTTCTTGAAATTCACGCAGTTCTACGTTCATGATCTTTTACGCTCACTACCCATTTCCTGTCACTCGCGGGTCAATTCCTCCGCCAGTTCTTCCGGCGTAACCTGGAAGGGAGAAACATTGAAGCGCTCCAGGCTGCGCAGGAACTCCTGGCGGCTGACCCCCGCGACTTCAGCAGCCTTGCTTTGCGAAAGTTGCCCCAGTTCATACCATTTGACCGCCGAGGCCAGCCGCATCTCGCGTACAAAAGATGCCGGGGTCTGGCGCAGAGCGGAGAACATCGTCTCTGGAAATTCTAGAGTGACCTGAACCATCATATCCTCCCTCTGAACATTCATTTGATTTATGACCAGTATAGCACAAAAAGTTTACTGCCGCCAATTGCCCGGTATTCGAGCAACCAATAGCCGACGACGACCCGGCTGCTGCTGACCGAGGCGTGGTACGGCTAACTTTCTGAATAATTCGGC
Organism: Thermoflexia bacterium; assembly: GCA_030605705.1. Lineage (GTDB taxonomy): Bacteria > Chloroflexota > Anaerolineae > B4-G1 > SLSP01 > JAUWHU01. Next base: position 4,257 of record JAUWHU010000030.1, read on the forward strand.
GCAGAGAAGTTGAACTTCTAACCGATCACTCAAATCTATTGTAAGCGAGGTGCTTTGATGATGACGAATGTAACTTATGCCGAGGTTTTCCGCCCGACTTTGAGGGTTCCGGCTTTCGTGTATGACGTAGCCATGGT
>JAUWHU010000191.1 GCA_030605705.1 Thermoflexia bacterium
GCAGAAGCGCGACTCAACGCCGTGGTAGATGACGTGTACGCGCTCCGCCGGCACTCCCAACAGCGCCGTCACCTCCCGGGCCGTGAAGTGCGATACCGCAATCACCGCAGCCGCGCGGCGACAGCTCAGGCCGGTCATCCAACGCAAATACCGGAGTCTGCTGCGCCGGAAGAAGGCGGGATGGTGGATGAAACTGAGATCGTGTACCGTGATCACCTGGGGGCAGGGTGAAAGCCAGGGACCGACGAAAGCCGGGGCGTGCAGTAAAGCCGCCTGCGAACGGCGCAGACTCCACGGGAGAACCGTTTGTTCCCAGAAGATCCGCGCCAGGGGATGGCCGGTCGGCAGGCGCGAACGCTGCAGAGGGAGCTGCACATCGGAAGGGAGCTGCCCCGCTCCTAACAAGACGGTATAGCGCAGCTCGTCCCCCGCAGAGGGGAGCTGTCGCAGCAGGTTGACAATGTACGAGTAAATCCCGGCGCTACGATACGAAGCCGCGCCGGAAACCAAATGTGCGTTGAAGACCACCAACGGCGAGATTACAGCTACCATAGACACCTTTCATTATAACGCCCTTCGCGTGGAATGACAATAAGCCCTCCCACTTCCCTCTCAAAAGGGTCGGTATCGTTTATCCCTCCAGCGGGTGAAAAATGGCACTTCTCCTCTCACCCGGAGCTGCGTATACTGGAAACATGATTCAGGTATTGATCATCGAAGGACACCCCTTGGTGCGGAAGGCACTGGAAGAACGGCTCCGCGACGCGGTTGGACTGGAAGTCGTCGGGAGCAACGGAGAGTACGCGCGCGCCGTCCGGCAGGCCGAGGTTTTACGTCCTCAAGTCATCCTGATAGAAATCAAAGCGCCGGGAGGTCTGGAAACTCTCAAGTCGCTGCGAGAGGCACTGCCTGCGGCTGCCGTGATCGTGCTCACCTCTTATTCCGACGGCCAGGAAGAGGAAGAAGCCTTCCGGTTGGGCGCCGCCGCCTATCTTCTCAAAACCCTCGACACGCAGGCGCTGATAGAGCAAATCCTCGCCTGTGCCCCAACGGCTGCACCAACTCCTGCGTAATCAGGCCCAAGCGACTGAAGTCGCTCTTCAACCTTCAACCTTCAACTTGCAACTTGCCAACTTTCAACCTGCAACCTGCCAACTTTCAACTCCTACAGCAAAAACGCCCCAAAGACCTGGTTTCCCAACAAACGTCCCCGCGCCGTGAGCCGGACGCGCCGGCCATCCCATTCCAGCAGCCCCAGAGCCGCGAAACGCGCCAGCACCTCGCCGTAGACCGTCTCCAGCCCCGCGCCAAAGCGCGCCCGGAAACGCGCGTCCGTCACTCCTTCGGCTAAACGCAAGCCCATCATCATCGTCTCGCCGAGGGCCAGCGTGTGCGAGATGGGTTCTACATCCACCCGGCAGCTGCGCCCGGCCTGCAACGCGGCGATATAGTCGGCGGGATGGGGCAGATTGCGCCAGCGGCTCCCCGGCAAATAGGAATACGCGCCGGCCCCCACCCCCAGCCACGGCTCCATACGCCAATACGCCAGATTGTGATGGGACACCCACGGGCCGCAGCCCTCACTGCGCCCTCCCGGCGGCAAGTCCCAGAGTAGCTGGGCTGACGCCGCGCCGCGCGCCCAATTGGAAATTTCGTACTGCCAAAAGCCCGCTTCCAACAGACGCCGGGAAGCGCTTTCGTACATCTCGGCGGCGAGATCGGGGACCGGTTCCGGCAACTCCCCGCGCGCTACCCGCTCCGCCAGCGGCGTCCCCGGTTCCAACGTGAGAGCATACAGGGAGAGGTGCTCCGGTTCCAGCGCCAGCACCCGCGCCAAAGTCTGTTCCCAACGCGAGAGTGTCTGGCCTGGCAGGCCAAAGATCAAGTCCAGGCTGAGGTTGTCGAAGCCGGCCTGACGCGCGGCGCGCGCGGCGGCGACTACCTCCTCCCAGGTGTGGATGCGGCCCAGTAGCCGCAATTCTGCCGCGTCAGCAGACTGCACGCCTAAGCTCAGGCGATTCACGCCTCCCCGGCGCAACGACTCCAGGGATGAGCAGGTCACGGTGCCGGGATTGGCCTCCAGCGTCACCTCGGCACCCTCCGGCAAGGCGAAGCGACGCCTCACCGCCGCGATAACGGCCTGCACCTGCTCCGGCGTCAGCAGCGAGGGCGTCCCGCCACCGAAGTAGAGCGTCGTGGCCTCGAGCTCCGGCTGCTCGGCGGCCCACCAGGCGAGCTCCCGCTCCAGCGCCGCGACGTAGGCGGCACGCAGCTCCAGGAGACCGGCGTAAGTGTTGAAGTCGCAGTAAGTGCAACGCCGCAGGCAAAAGGGGACATGCACGTAGAGCGCGGCTTTCATAATCTAATCATAGCGCGGCAAGGCCGCAAATGTGCAAATAGCAAATGGCAAATGGTGAACGGTGATTTGTCCATTTCTACGAGACGATGCCCTGGGTCAGGTTCAAGAAGAGACTTTCCAATGTCTCCCGTTCCTCCACATAGCTCAAGACCGGAAATCCCGCCCTGACCATCTCGGCCAGCAGACCCACCACTGCTTCAGAGTCCCCGGCCAGGGTGACCAACAACGCCGGGCCTGAGACATCCCCGTTGGCCGGCGGAAGCGACTCGACGCCAAGGATGCCCTCGTGTCGAGCCAGCCACGCCTGGGCGTCGGCTATGTCTCTCAGAAAGGTCACTCGCACGCGATGATGGGGGCGGAGACGCACGCGGATCTCCTCCAGTGAACCAGAAGTCACTAACCGTCCCGCCTCCACAATCCCGATGTGCGTGGCGATCTCATCCAGCTCCTGCAAGACGTGAGAGGAGAGGAAAATCGTCTTCCCCAGTTCCTGCAACAGCCGGAAAATCTCGCGGAGTTCCACGCGGGCGCGCGGATCCAACCCGGCTGCCGGTTCATCCGCCACGATCAAGGCCGGATCATGGACCAACGCGCGTGCCAGCCCCAATCGCTGGCGCATCCCCCGCGAGAGCGCGCGCACTTCGTCGTCGGCCCGGTGAGCCAATCCTACCAAATCCAATAAATCTGCCACCATCTTACCGCGCTTCGCCGGCGCGATCCCGTAACACCTGGCGAAGAAGTCTAAGTATTCGGGCACTAACATCTCACCGTAAAGGCCAAATTCGTCGGGAATGT
>JAUWHU010000440.1 GCA_030605705.1 Thermoflexia bacterium
TGATCACCGCGCCGTAGGGACAGACATCGTAGCAGACCGTACACTTTCCGCCCTTGCTGTTGAGACAACGATCAGGCCAGACGTAGGCCACGATGGGGTCAATTTCCCACGTTCCGGCGTTGAGGACACGGGAAGCGCGTCCCGCCGCGCCGCTCCCCTGGCTCACACACTGCGGGATGTCCTTCGGCCCCTGGGCAGAACCGGCCAAGTAGATACCCTCGGTGGGCGTGTCCAACGGCTTGAGCTTGGGATGAGCTTCCAGGAACCACCCATGGCCATCATTGGGAACGGTCAGCGTGCGGCCCAGATCCGACGCGCCCTCAGAGGCAATCGCCGCTGTGGAAAGGCCGACCATCTCCACCTCCAACGCGACGTGCTCACCCAAGCCTATGTTTTCGGCGTGGACGATGAGGTTTTTCGTCACCGGGTCCTCGATGATCTCGGAGGGCCGTCCCTGGATGAAGTGTACTCCCGCCTCGCGGGCGCGCTCATAAAATTCCTCGTAAGTCTTGCCGGGCGTGCGGATGTCAATACGGAAAATCGTGATGTCCATCTCTGGGTAAAGCCACTTGAGCAACAGCGCGTTCTTGATGGTGTACATACAGCAGAAGCCAGAGCAATACTCGTGATAGCGTTTGTCCCGCGACCCCACACACTGGATGAGGGCCAGACTCTTGGGCGTTTTGTGGTCGGAGGGGCGCAAAAATTCGCCTATCGTCGGCCCACCGGCGCAGTGCAAGCGCTCGATCTCCATCATCGTCGTGACGTTATCGTAGTCGCCGAAGCCGTACTCCTCCAGGGGCGTGGGATCCCACATATCATAACCCGTGGCAACGATGATCGTACCCACGTCCAGCTCGACGATCTCCGGCTGTTGGGCAAAGTCAATCGCCGCCAGCTTGCCGCACGCCTCGACGCACTTGAAACACTCGATACAGGCATCCATGTCAATGGTGTAGATGGCCGGTACAGCCTGCGCCATCGGCACGTAGATCGCCTTGCGCGGCCCCATCCCCTCCTCGAACTCGTTCGGCACCTCGATGGGGCAAACATCAACACAAAGGCCGCAGCCGGTGCAGCGATCCGCCTTCACGTAGCGCGGCTTCTTTTCCACCTGCACCTTGAAGTTGCCGATGTACCCGCTGACCTCCTTTACCTCGGCATAAGTCAGCAAATGGATGTAGGGACTCTTGCCCACGTCCACCATTTTGGGCGCTTCGATGCAAATGGAGCAATCCATGGTGGGAAAGGTCTTGTCCAATTGGGCCATACGCCCGCCGATGGTGGGGGATTTATCCACCAGATACGTGTCAATCTTCATGTCTGCCAGGTCTAAGGCTGCGCTGATGCCGGCGATGCCGCCGCCAACGATCAACGCCCTCTTGGTAACAGGGACCTCAAACATTTCCAGCGGGCGGGCGTAGCTGACCTTCGCCACCGACGAAGCGATGATCTCTTTAGCCTTGAGGGTCGCGGCTTCCTTCTCGTGGGAATGTACCCAGGAGGAATGTTCGCGGATGTTCGCCATCTCGAACATAAAGGGATTCAATCCGGCGTCGGCAATGCAGCGTCGGAAGGTCGGTTCGTGCATAGCCATGCTGCACGCCGCCACCACCACGCGGTTCAGGTTATGCTCCTTGATGTCCTGCTGAATCATTACCTGACCGGGGTCGGAGCAGGCGTAGTTGTGCTCCTTAGCCACCACCACCCCCGGCAGAGACTTGGAGTACTCGGCGACGGACGTGGTGTCAATCACACTGGCGATGTTAGAGCCGCAGTGGCATACGTACACGCCAACTCGCGGCTCCTCGTTTTCATTGTTTTGTTCTTTGTCTGCCACAATATCCACTCCTTGAAGACGACCCACAAGGGGTTAGGCTACCCACTTGCCATTTGCTATTTGCCATTTGCTATTTGCCATTTGATCATTCGCTATTTGCCATTTGCAATTCGCCATTTGCAATTCGCCATTTGCAATTCGCCATTTGCACATTTGCAATTTGCAATTTGCTACGATCCCAGCACTTCCTCGATCGCCAGCTTGCGGCGTGCCCGCTGCGCGCGCTGGTCGGGGGTCGTGAGTTCCAGAGCTTCCTTGGGACACCATTTCACACACTGCGGGCCATCCTCCTCGTCCTCGCACAGATCGCAGATCTCGGCCATCTTCGTCTCCGGGTTGATGGAGATCGCGCCAAAGTCGCAGGCCTCGATGCACCACGTGCAGCCATCGCAGCGGTCGGGATCAATGTGGATGATGCCGGTGAGGGGGTCCTGTCTCAGCGCATCGCGGGTACAGGCGGTCACACAGGGCGCATCCTCGCAGGTGCGGCAGGCCACCGCCGTGATCAAAATCTCCTCCGCGCGTATCGTGCGGATACGGCTACGATAAACGTTGAACTCCCCGGTTTTCGTGTACGAGCAAGCCATCTCACACAGCTGACAACCGATACACTTTTCGGGGTCACACGCAATGTACTGATACTTAGAGGTTGAAGTCGCCATAAAATCTCTCCTCTGAAAATAGTTACAAGTTGAAAGTTACAAGTTACAAGTTAGCAGTCAACCCTCAACTTGTAACTTTTAACTTTCAACTTATGCAAGTCCTATACCCCGATTTCCTCAGCCACATCGTCCATCCCCAGCTCGATCAGTTTCGCTTTGGGGATCAAGCCCTCCTTCGTCCAACCTTTGGCCTCGTAGTAAATGTCCTTCAGGTACTTCAGTTCTTCTTCCGTCACCACGTGGCCGGCGGATGGTCCCTTCGTCATGGGATC
>JAUWHU010000504.1 GCA_030605705.1 Thermoflexia bacterium
TTCAGTCGCTTTGCCCGCGAGTTGAACCGGGTCCTGGGCAAGTTGGCTAATTTTGTTAAGGTGCTGTCAGAGATGCATGAGCATATCCGGCGTTTTGGCTTCAAAGAGAAACGGCGTAAGAAACCCAACGTTTGTCAGCTCTTGGCCCTGGTTTCGACAGTTTTCGACCTAGAGAATAATTGTGAATTAGAGTATGACCTGCAATCTGTGCTTTAACTTGATGCCTATGGGATTAATCCCCGCGCTACGCAGCCACGCCCGATTCATCGGGCTACCCAGCACAACTGGCGGTATTTTCTCAATAATTCGAGGGAGCTCGGGCCGCCCGCCGGTCAGGTGGCCCTGCGAAGCCCGTCGCTCACAGCTGTTCCCCAAATCACGGCGATACCCACGGCCAGTGGGCCTTAGGACCACGGAAGCGTCTACTACAAGCCGGGTTATTTTTGAAGCAGCTACACTGGTGGGTCAAAAGCCCCGTTCACGGGGCGTAGCTGCGTAGCCCTGGCATTCATGCCTGGGCATTCGGGGCTGCAGTCGCTGGCCTCACGCGGGGACCGTAGGTACCCCGCGCTACGCAGCCACGCCCGCTTCAGCGGGCTTCGCAGTCGCTGAAACGCACCCGAGAGACGGTGCCTATTGACATAATGGGCAAAAAGCGATAGAATTAAAAGTACCAGGGTGTGTGTCTGCAACCGAGTTGAGCATGTAGGATAGTTACAAACGAACGTCGTGTGTTTCTCCATCTGAGATACTCCCTTGCGCGTGGCAAGAAGTCATAGAATTATCCTACGTAACTACCCAGGCCGGCACAGGCTGGCTGTTTTCAGGCTCTCAGCCCTCGTCCCCGAGGGCGTCGCTAGCGGAAGCACTTTACCCTGAACGGCTATTCTCCGCATGGGACGTCCCCGGGACGGGGACTGGAGCAGTGGCTGGGTAGATACTACAAGATTTACGTCGTCCTGTGCGGGTGCGCCCAGGGCTGCGTCCGTGAGAATCATGGTCTGTCATTTGCAATTTGCGGCCTTGCCGCGCTATGTGAGGGTAGCGAGTTCTTGGAAGTTCCAGTAGTAGCCATACTTAAGGGTTCGTGAAAATATAATTTCCCACATTTTTCGCTCTCAGCCCCCGTCCTCGGGGGCGTCAGTGCGGGAAACTATTCCTTTACAGACCCTGAGAAAGGAGTCAACATGAGCACCCCCAATCAATTGATGGATAAGATAAAGGCGATGCCGAATTCCACATGTTTCCTTGCCAAGTTCTCGTCGGTAGATACAGCCTTGGAGGTATTAGGCCGATTGTCGTTTGTCGAGACGGATCCACAGGGCATTGCTCTTCCTACCGGGGTGATGTGTGAGGTTTTTGAGACGCTTCCTGGCGCGATGGTGGTCATTGGAGGTATGCTGTCGGCGCAGCAACGCGCTGAGATATTCTCTCTCTTCGAGGAATTTGGTCAAATTGAAGCCATCGCATTACCACCGGAGGCTGAGCAGTTGAAACAGCAGCCGAGGCGGAAACTGATGATGAGCAAAGCGTTGAAAACTGCATTTCTGGCAGCTCTACTGATGGGAGCAGGATACTTCTTGGGGACAGTTTGCACGCAATTTGGCCAGGCCTACGAGTTGATACTTTCCCCTTCCGAAGAACTGTTAGATCTGCTCCTGAGGTTCCTGCTGGCTCTGGGCGCTATGGCGGTGACCGCCGGTCTGGTGGCTGCGCTGCTGCGACCCGTGTGGGTGGGAATCATCGCCTTTGCGTTTTCTGCTCTGACCATGCTTCTGGGCTGGCAGGTAAGCCCAGGCAGTTGCGTTCTGGTACTGGTGTACGTTTTAGTCGCATCCTTGTACACCGTGAGCGTTGCCAGGGAACTGAATGAGCGCATCAAATTCTCCGTGGGGACTGTGACGGGGGAGCAAGGTATGCTGCTGATGGCGCTCGTGCTCGTGGCCTGCGGGAGTCTATATCTTGGCTACGCCGCGCACATCGAACGCGAGGGGTTCTCTGTGCCCGAGCTTTACATCGAGATGTTCATGGAGCAGATGGAGAAGCAGATCGTGAGCCGGGCGCCAGAGGCGGAGCGAGAGGAGATGATGGCCGAATTCAGAGAGGAATTCCGGCACACCGTAGACGAGTTCTTCGAACAGACGGTGAAGCCCCATGAGAAGTTGATCCCATTGAGCGTAGCTGCAGGTATATTCACGCCGTTGGTGACTGTCACTCGTCTGCTATCCTGGGTACCGACTATGGTTCTAAACCTTGTCTTCTACTTGCTTACGGTGCTGGGAGTGATAAAGGTGGTTTGTGAGACACAAGAGGTACAGAGATTAGTCATTGATTGAGGATCGAGGACGAAGGGCGGCTACCGATGACTGGCTGGGTCAAGTAGAAAAAGAAGCGGGTGCTGTGGCGGGCGTTGTGGCCGAGAGACGGCGACTATTGACATAATGGGTAAAAAGCGATAGAATTAAAAGTACCGGTGAAGAACTCCAACGTACCCGCGCTTGGACGTAGGGCGATTTGCCAAATCGCCCCATCGCAACAACTTGAGGTGATCTCTTCGTAAAAAATACATCAAAAAGGGAGGCGGAAAATGTTGATACGTGCAAAAGTATTCAGTTTGACCATAGCAGCACTGTTGGTGTTGACGTCGGTGCCCGGCCCGGCGACGGCGGGCGCGCCGGTGAGAGGGCCGGCCTTAGCTGCTGCCCCGACCACTCGCGCCGTTGAATCACTGAACAGGCTGAGAGACGGTGGAGCCTATTTTACTGATTTCAGCGCGCCTTCAGAGGCGTCAGTGGCTCAAGACTTGCTGATGCCCCTCTCCACCGGCGCCACTACCCGCGTCTCCGTCAAATCCGACGGGGAGCAGGGGAATAATGATTCCTACTCGCCCTCTATCTCCACCGACGGGCGCTACGTGGCGTTCCTCTCCTACGCCAGCGACCTGGTCGACGGTGACACCAATGGGAGGGCGGACGTCTTTGTCCACGACCGGCAGACGAGGGAGACCACCCGCGTCTCCGTCGCCTCCGACGGGGGGCAGGGGAATGATAATTCCTACTCCTACTCTTCCTCCATCATCTCGGCCGACGGGCACTACGTGGCGTTCCAGTCCGACGCCAGCAACCTGGTCGGTGGCGACATCAAGAGCGCGGAGGACGTCTTCGTCCACGACCGGCAGACGGGCCAGACCACCCGCGTTTCCGTCGCCTCCGACGGCACCCAGGGGAATGGCAGTTCTGAGTACCCCTCCATCTCGGCCGATGGGCGCTACGTGGCCTTTGATTCCGTCGCCAGCAACTTAGTCGGCGGCGACACCAATGGCGCGGAGGACATCTTCGTCCACGACCGGCAGACGGGGGAGACGACCCGCGTCTCCGTCGTCTCCGACGGCAGCGAGGGGAATGAAGGTTCCGTCGTGTCTTCCATCTCGGCCGATGGGCGCTACGTGGCATTCACGTCTTATGCCAGCAACCTGGTCGGCGGTGACACCAATAGTACGTA
>JAUWHU010000008.1 GCA_030605705.1 Thermoflexia bacterium
ACCTGGAATCGGGCGTTGGCCGAGGCGACCGGACAGCTGGTGGGGCGAGAGCTCGCGGCGGTGGGCGTCAACTTCTTCTTGGGGCCGGGCTTAGATGTTTTGGATGCTCCGCGTCCCGGCGACCCCGCCGACCTGGGAATCACGACTTTCGGGGGCCATCCTTATTGGGTGGGGGAACTGGGGCAGGCGTACATTCGAGGGCTGCACCAGGGGAGCAAGGGATCGCTGGTCGTGGTTCCACGCCATTTCCCGGGGCTGGGGAGCGCGGACCGCCCTTTTTACGAAGAGGTGCCCACCGTCCAGAAATCACTGGAGCAATTGCAGCAGGTCGAGCTGGCCCCGTTCTACACGGTGACGGATGGCTACCCCGGGGCAGAAAGCGTGGCCGACGCTTTGCTCGTGACCCACAGTCGCTACCGGGGGTTTCAGGGGAACATTCGCCTCTCCACGCGCCCTATCAGCCTGGATGCCCAGGCTCTGGCGCAGGCGTTGGAGGGGCTGTCGCCCTGGCGCGAGGCCGGGGGCCTGTTAGTTGCCGACAACCTGGGATTGCAATCCATTCGCCGTTTCTATGACCCCAGCGGGGCTTCCCTCAATGCGCGGCAGGTCGCGCGTGATGCTTTGCTCGCCGGCAACGACGTATTGATCTTGGATGGTTTTTCAGCCAGCGGGACCTGGGAAGACCATTTTGTGAACATTCGGGATACGTTGGATTTCATGGCGCAGCTCTACGAGAGCGATCCCACGTTCCAGGCGCGGGTGGACGACGCGCTCTATCACGTGTTGAGTTTGAAGCTGCGGCTCAACCCCCGTCTCTCGTTGAGTTCCGTCACCCGTGACCCAAGACAGCTGGCAGAGGCGTTGGGGCAGGGCGAGGGGGTGGTCACACAGGTTGCGGCGAGTGCCTTGACGCGCCTGGCGCCCTTCTCCGACGATCTGCTCCCGGCGCCGCCACAGGAAGGCGAACGGATCGTCATCTTTACCCAGGAGCGCTGGCTGCAGCTCGCCGAGGATGGGCCCTCGCTCCCTACGTTATCTCGTGACTTGATCGAGCAGACTCTGCTGCGCCTCTACGGGCCTGAAGGGACGGGACAGGTGAGCCGGCGGGAGCTGGTGCGGCAATTCACCTTCCATGACCTTTTAGGAGCATTGGACAATCCCGTTCCCGGTGAGGAAGGGTCGCCGAATCCCGCCTATCAGGCGCTTGGCGCGCTGCAGGAAGCGCAGTGGATCATTTTTGCCACGACGGGCTTAGATGCTCAAGCTCCTGAATCCTTAGCCTTGAAAACCTTCCTGGAGCAACAAGCGGCTCTGCTCACGGGACACATCGTGGTTTTCAGCTTCGGCCCGCCCTACGAGCTGGACAGCACCGAGGTCAGCAAGCTGGATTTGGGCTATGCGCTTTACAGCCCGGAGGAGACCTTTGTCCAGGCCGGGTTGCGGTCGCTTTTCCAGGATTTGGCGGTTTCGGGGGCGTCGCCGGTGAGCATCCCGGCGTTGAATTACGACCTGGCGGCGCAGCTTCAGCCGGATCCAAAGCAGACGATCTCTTTGCACATTGTGAATTCTGAGGGCCAGGAGCTCACCATTGAGGAACAGCAGGACATCCGTAAGGATGATGTGATCTATCTGCGGACCAGCATTATCTCAGATAACAATGGCCGCCCGGTGCCGGATGAGACGCCGGCGCAATTTATTTTATCTTACCCCCAGGAAGATCGCGTTGTGACCGTCGAGGCGACCACGCGGGATGGCGTAGCGTCAACGTCCGTGATCTTGGATAGGGTGGGACTTTTGGACATTACGGTGCGGTCAGAGCCTACGCTGCCGCTTTTTCATCTCCAGCTCACGCTGCGTGAAGAGGGGCAGCCGGTCATCATCTTCTCCACGACGCCCACGCCGGTGCCGGACGAGCCGCTTCCGCCTACCCCTCCACCTGATGTGGAGGAGGCCCCAGCGCTCCCCGAACCGCTGCGCCTGCCCGTTCCCCACCGTGATTATTTGTTAGGTTGGGGATTAGGTGGAGGATTGCTCGCCGCGCTGTTGGGTTTCCTCTGGGCGCAAGGACACGGGTGGGGATTCCAGGAAGCGCTGCGAGTGGGCCTGTGGGGGGCGATCGGCGGTTTGACTCTCTACACGCTGCTGATGGCCGGTGGAAAATGGGTCTTCCCCGCCGGGATCCATCGTCTGGCCGGTCGGGAATTTCTTCTCTGTGGCTGGGCGTTGTTGGGTGGAGGGGGCGCGCTGGCTATCGTCCAACTAACTCGCCGGTCACCCTGAATGACTTGTTATCAAGGGAGGTTGAGCACCACGGACGTAGTATGGGCAGGCAGTGCCCATTGGCACGGAGAAAAACACTAAAGTGCAGACTTGGCGATGCGCCCAAGTTGAAATCTCCGTGTTCTCCGTGGTAAATTTTTACAGCTCAAGGTTGACTCCCCTGAAAAAAGGGCGTCTCACCACGGAGCGTAGTATGGGCAAGTAGTGCCCATAAACGGAGAAGATACAGAAAATTTGATGTTTGGTTGAAGAAAATTCCACTTCACACGTCAAAACATTAATTTTCTCAAGGTCAAGTTTAAAATCTCTGTGCTCTCTGTGTCCTCTGTGGTGAAATTCTTGGTTTTTTCAGTAGACTCAAGGTTGACTATCTCAATCAGGGGCCGGTCAGGGCGTGAGGACGACGGCGGAAACGAGTAGCAGCGCGGTTGCCGCGATCAGGGGGAGATTCGCGCGCAGGGCCACGCCCCAATCCCGCAGGATGAGCGGGTTTCCCATGAGAAGGGGAGGTGCGGCTTCGTGGAGCAGCCGGTGCCAGGCGTTTATATCCGGCGGGCGTTCGTCGGGGTGCAAGGCTAAGGCGCGCAGGAGGGCGTGTTCGACGCCCGGCGAGATGTGGGGATTGAGGGCGCGAGGGGCTACCAACGCCGTAGGGCGCAAAAACCGTTCCTGCGCCGTCGCCGGGGATTTACCGGTGAGCAAATGGTAGAGCGTGGCTCCCAGGGCGTAAATATCGCTGCGGGCATCGGTGTGATTCTCGTCTTGGCCGTATTGCTCCAGTGGGGTGTAGGCAGCCGTGCCGCGTCCTTGAACCACGGTGATGGTGCGAGCCTCATCGCTGGTCATGATCTTGACCAGGCCAAAATCCACGAGTTTGATGAACCCGGCGGGGGTCAATTTGATGTTGGAAGGTTTGACATCTCTGTGTAAAATGGGTGGGACTTGCGCGTGTAAATAAGATAGGGCGCTGCAGAGTTGATCGGCCCATTTGAGAACCTGTGACTCCTTCAGAAACTCACCGCGTTCCCGTGCCTGTGTTATAATTTCCCGCAGATCGTAGCCCGGCACGAAATCCATGACCAAGTACTCGCATTGCTCTTGGGTGAAGTAATCGGAGACTTTGGGGAGATTGGGATGGTCCAGGCGCGCCAGCACCTCTGCTTCGCGGCGGAATTGTTCTTGTAGTTCGGCCAGTATCCCCGGCTCTATGTCGGGGTCCGGCGAGATTTCCTTGAGGGCGCAGACTCGTCCGGGCAGGAGCAGGTCTGCGGCGCGGTAAACCGCACCCATGCCGCCCTGGCCGATGGGGTCTACGATCTTATAGCGTCCTTTGAGGACGACTTGGGGTTCCAGAAGTCTGCCCATAATAAGTTAGTGACTGGTGACTGGGTGCGGCTTAGCGTTTCAGCGTCCCAGCGTCTTAGCGACTGCTCCGAAAATAACCTGGCTTGGAGTCAATCATAACTTCCTTTGACATGTTGTCAAGGTTGGAGGTGTTATGGAAGAACAAACTATTCCTTTGTTGGTCATCTACGAGGGGTCTCAGGCCGGGAGTCGTTGGCCGTTGGAGCAAAAGCGTGTGACCCTGGGGCGAGCTTCCGATTGCGACGTGATCTTCCAGGAACGGCAGGTATCGCGTTATCACGCCTGTATTGAGGCTGACGAGGAAGGATTCTTGCTGCGCGACTTGGGAAGTAAGAACGGTACGACGGTCAACGACGAGTCTGTGCAAGGGCAGCCTTTTCGCTTGCGGGACGGCGACGAAATTGTGCTGGCGGCGACGGTGCGGATGGGTTTTGTGGCGGGGGACGCCACGTTGCCTTTAGCCGGGCTGATGACGCCGTTGACGGGATTGCACCTGGAGCCGCAGACGCGGCGTGTTTGCCGAGGCAGTCAGGAACTCGCGCCTGCGCTTTCGCCCTCTCAATTTTGCCTTCTGGAACTGTTGATGGAATCCCAGGGGCGGGTCGTGACGCGACAAGATGTCATCAGTGCCGTCTGGCCGGATGCGCTGGGCGGGGTGACGGATCAGGCGGTGGATGCGTTGGTTTACCGGTTGCGTGAGCGGCTGACGGAACTAGACTCTGAGCACAACTACGTGGTCACGGTGAGGGGACACGGTTTGCGATTTGAGCCGAGGGAGGAGTAGGCGGCATTTCGCGTAGTCAAAGTCGCGTAGACAACAAGGCCGTTTTTTGGTTTTCTTGGAATAGAAAAAAGGCTATGCGAAATGGGTTTCCTGCCGGCAGAAAAATTAGCTTGACAACATCACATTATTGACATTTTAGGAGTCATACATGCCCCATCTTGTACACACCTATAGTGATCCGTTCCTGAACCACCTTTTCGAGATCATGGTCAGCGCCATGACCGAACCGGACCTGGTGCAACTCGGCATTCAACTGGGTCTCAACCCTGATCAAATGCAAGATATGGATAAAAAAGCCAAAGCTCACGCGATCATTGATCATGCGCGCCAGCATAACCGTATCCATGACCTTGCTCAGTCCGTGCAGCTCAGTTCTGGTGAATCGGCTATCAAGCATCTACCAAATCAACAGCCTGACGCTGTTGGCACTCAGGAGCCAAAATCGCGCAAAGAAAAACGGCTTGAGCGACGCAAGAAATTCCTCCGCTCGTTCTTTCCCGGCCAACCCATCGCCCAGGAAGATATGCTATGCAGCTCCTGGGAGATCATCCCGACCCAGTGGTTACACAAATTCCTTCCAAAGTTCGTAAGCGGTAAGATCACTAGACTCCCCAGGATCTTAGATACTGTCAGTTTCTTGCCCAACAAACAAGGGGGTACCTCCATAACCAAGAAACCTGCTGGACAATCGGCCGCACAGGAGTGGAATTCGGCTTACCGTCCATTGCTCAATTTTCACGCTATTCGATACTGGTATTATGGTGTACGAGACGTCATTGGTCCCATTTTCGTGCTGGCATATCTTTTCTTTTTGATAGTATTAGCCCTATCCATAATGGGCGTCGTTGCCTTTGTACTTGGAGCAACGGGATTTATATCCTCGTTCTCACTGATAAGTAACAGTTACCCGGGATTAGCTTATACAACCACGCAACCTGGAAATTACGTTGTTGAAGTTCGAGATCCTCGGGCTGCTGATCCATCCTATTTGTTGAGCATCATGTCGGCAAAAGAAGAAATTATTGAGATAGACTTCTCAACAACCGGGGTTAGCCCTATCTTGTAAAGCAACCAATCAGTTTTTTCTCATTTCGCGTCAAATGTACAACATCTCTATCGTATCGAACGAACCATAGAACCTGTGTGGATTAAGCCGTATGAATGGTATGTGGATCAACCTGTCGAGTTTACCTTGATGGATGCTAACCTGGTATCGTGTGATGCCACGTTACTAACAATAGATAGCTTTGACAACCCTGAACCTACCCTGCTATATTGTACTACACCAGTTACTGGCCCCCTTTATCTTAGTATTCAACCTATTGCCGAGGACTTGGTTGCAACTTCCCATCCAGGATACGGTTTCTCAGTGATGCAAGCAAATCCTGAAATTGAACCCAATAATCCAATCTCATCGGCCATGGCACTCGACAACGGGACATTGATATATGGAGAATTGGCAATTGGTGACAGAGATTACTACCAATTCCATGCCAACGCGGGTCAAACGCTACACATTGCGGGTCTTTCTATGAGTGACTCCCCAGAGTCAATGTTAGCACTCTATCACCAAACACCTAATGGCTATGACCTTGTCGCGTACAGCACAAAAGGT
>JAUWHU010000423.1 GCA_030605705.1 Thermoflexia bacterium
GAACCCTTGTGGTCGCCCATCTGTGGCGCGGTCAGAGACCCGCAGGGCAGGTGGCCCTGCTGGGCCACGCCGGCCACAGCTAGCTGCACTTACACTGCTCCCAGCCCCCGTCTCGGGGGCGTCCCCGGGGCAAGTTTCCTCGTCAACCCGCCCCCGGGGACGGGGGCTTAGAGCGTTTGGGAAGAAGGGTGTTACTTCTGCCATAGTGCCTTTAGATCTTCGGCTCAGAGTTCTCCTATTTTCTCCGTGCTCTCTGTGGTGAGATCCCTGATTTTAGATCTTCGGCAAGTGGCTGAGCGCCTCCTCGACCAGCTTTACCGGGTACTCGTAGTTTGTCAGTTCCCCGTTGAGATAAGCCTGGTAAGAGGTCAGGTCCAGGAACCCATGACCGCTGAAGTTGAAGAGGATCACGCGCTCCTCCTCCTTCTCCTTCGCGTCCAGCGCCTCGTCAATGACGGCGCGGATGGCGTGGGAGGTCTCCGGCGCGGGGATGATGCCCTCGGTATGGATGAACTGCATTGCCGCGTCAAAGCAGCCGAGCTGTTGGTAGGCTCGTGCCTCGATCAGCCCCAGCTGGTTCCCTAATGAGACCAGCGGCGCCATACCGTGATAGCGCAGCCCTCCCGCGTGGATCGCGGGCGGCACAAAGGTGTGCCCCAGCGTGTGCATTTTCATCATTGGGGTGAGCTGGGCCGTGTCGCCGTAGTCGTAGGTGTATTTCCCTTTGGTGACTTTGGGGCAGGCGGACGGTTCCACCGCCACGAAGCGCGTCTTCTTCCCGTCGCGCAGCCGCTCGCCTAAGAAGGGGAAAGCGATGCCGCTAAAGTTGCTCCCGCCGCCGATACAACCAATGACTACGTCGGGGTACGCTCCGGCATCTTCCATCTGGCGGAGGGCTTCCTCACCGATGACCGATTGGTGGATCAACACGTGGTTGAGCACGCTCCCCAGCGAGTATTTGGCTTTGGGGTCCTGGAGTGCGACCTCCACCGCCTCGCTGATGGCGATACCCAGGCTGCCGGGGGAATCAGGGTCTTGCGCCAGGACGGCCCGCCCGGACTCCGTCTCGTTGCTGGGACTGGGAGTGCAGGTAGCGCCGAACGCCTGCATCATCAGTCGCCGCCCGGGTTTTAGATCATAGCTGGCCCTCACCATGTAGACTTTGACGCCAATCCCCATGAAGGCACCGGCCATTGCCAGTGCGCTGCCCCATTGGCCGGCGCCGGTCTCGGTGGTCAGCCGGGTGATCCCTTCCCGTTTATTGTAGTAGGCCTGGGCGACGGCGGTGTTTGGCTTGTGACTTCCCACCGGGCTGATGCCCTCGTACTTGTAGTAGATCTGCGCCGGGGTACCTAATGCTTTCTCCAGGCGATGCGCGCGGCGCAGAGGGGTGGGGCGCCAGAGGCTGTAGATCTCCCGCACCTCTTCTGGGATGGGGATGTAGCGCTCGGTGCTGACTTCCTGCTCGATGCAGCCCATGGGAAAAAGGCCGGCCATGTCAGCTGCTGTGAGCGGCTCGTGGGTGAGTGGGTGTAACGCCGGTGGCGGTAGCTCCGGCAGATCCGCCATGATATTGTACCAACTGGTCGGTAGATAGTTTTTCTCAGACATCATTCTCCTCCTTGGCTAATTTGTGTCTTTCCTACTCCCTACTTCCTACTTCCTACTCCCTACTCCCTACTCCCTATATCTCTCTTTTCTTTTCCCCTCCTCTATAACAGGCTGAACGCTTCCCCCTCCGCCAATGCGCGGCGCAGACGCGGCCCGGTCAACTCCATCGCCTCGTAGACCCTCTCCATCGTCAAGCGCGCCTCGATTTGCATCTTGCGCGTGCCCTCCATTAGGATCTCCTCGACCTTGCCGGGCTGCGCTTCGTAGGCGGCCCGCCGCTCGCGGATGGGGTCCAGAAAATTGTTGAGGGCGCAGGCCAGCTTCCGCTTCACTTCCACGTCACCCACTTTGCCCTGGCGATAGCGTTCCTTCAGGTCGTTGACCTCGTCCACATCGGGATTGAAAGCGTCGTGGTAGATGAAGACGGGGTTCCCCTCGACGTGACCGGGAATGTCGGCGCGGATGCGGTTAGGGTCGGTGTACATCTGCCGCACTTTCTGCTCCACCGTCTGCGTATCGTCGGAGAGGAAGATGGCGTTGTTGAGCGACTTGCTCATCTTGGCCTGACCGTCAATGCCGACGAGAGTGGGCACATCGCCGATCATCGCTTCGGGGATGGGGAAAACGTAGCCGTAGTAGCGGTTGAAGCGGCGGGCGATCTCGCGGGTGACCTCGACGTGCGCCTCGTTGTCCTTGCCCACCGGGACGAGGTGGGCGCGAGGCAGCAGGATGTCGGCGGCCTGGAGCACTGGATAACCCAAGAGAGCAAAGGGCATATTCTCCTCATCTAGCTGCGCGGCGCGGGCCATGTCTTTGAGACTGGGCAGCCGGCTGAGTCGGGGCACCGTCACCAGCACCTCCAGGATCAGGTTGAGCTCGAAGGTCTCCGGCAGGGCCGACTGCAGGAAGATGGTGCTCTTCTCCGGGTCAATGCCCACCGAGAGATAGTCCAACACCACGTCGTAGATGTTCCGCGCC
>JAUWHU010000070.1 GCA_030605705.1 Thermoflexia bacterium
GGCGCGCTGATCTGGCAGCCGTACAGCGAGAAGGTCGGCGCGGGGACGATGAACCCGGCGACGATCCTGCGTGTCCTGGGGCCGGAACCCTGGAACGTGGCTTACGTCGAGCCTTCTTTCCGGCCCGACGATGGGCGCTACGCCGACAACCCCAACCGGATGCAGATGTTCTACCAGTTTCAAGTCATTCTCAAACCCGACCCCGGCGATCCCCAGGAGCGTTACCTGCGCAGCCTGGAGGCGCTGGGCATCCGCCGCGCCGCGCACGACATCCGTTTCGTCGAGGACAACTGGGAAAGCCCCGTCTTGGGCGCGTGGGGCCTGGGCTGGGAGGTCTGGCTGGATGGCATGGAGATCACCCAGTTCACCTATTTCCAACAGGCCGGCGGCATCACCTTAGAAACGCCCTCTGTCGAGATTACCTACGGCCTGGAGCGGATCGCGCTCTACCTCCAGGGCGTCGAATCTGTTTGGGACCTGGCCTGGGACGCGCACCACACCTACGGTGAAATCCTGCGCGCTCAGGAGGTGGACTACTGCCGCTACGGTTTCGAGATCGCCGACATCGCGCACCTGCGGGAGATGTACCGGCTCTTCGAGGCGGAAGCCCAGCGTTGCTTAGACGAGTCCCTGGTCGTCCCGTCGCTGGACTACATCATGCGCTGCTCGCACACCTTCAACCTGCTCGACGCGCGCGGCGCGGTGGGCGTGACCGAGCGCGCGCGTTTCTTCAAGCGGATGCGCGCCCTGACGCGGCGCGTCGCCGAGGCTTACCTGGCGCGGCGCGAGCAGGCCGGCCATCCTTGGAAAGGTCGCCCTGGCCTGCGGAGAGGCCCTGTCTCCCCGGCGACGCCGTTGCACCTGCCGTTGTTGGATGCTGCGCCCGTTGCTGATGGGCGCGCACCCTTCCTCTTCGAGATCGGCGTCGAGGAGCTGCCGGCGGGCCACGTGAGCAGCGCGCTGCAGCAGCTACGCGATCTCGTGCCGGGCGCGTTGGATGAAGCGCGCCTGGCCCACGGCCCGGTCCACGTCTGGGGAACGCCCCGCCGGCTGGCGGTCTACGTGGACGACCTGACCTTGCGTCAGCCCGACGAGGAGCGCGTGGTCAAAGGCCCGCCCGCTCGCGTGGCTTTCAAGGATGGCGCGCCGACCCGCGCCGCACAGGGCTTCGCCCGCTCGCAGGGTGTGGATGTGGCCGAGTTGCGCGTCGAGGAACTGCAAGGGGGGCAATACGTGGTGGCGACGAAGCGCGAAGCCGGCCGCCCCGCCGCCGAGGTGTTAGCCGACTTGCTACCCGGCTGGATCGCAGGCTTGCGTTTCCCGCGCTCGATGCGCTGGAATGGCGACGGTGCCACTTTCAGCCGGCCCCTGCGCTGGCTGGTAGCTCTGTTAGGGGAGGATGTCGTTGCTTGCAGTTATGCCGGCCTGACCAGTGGCCGGGTCACACGCGGCCCCCGTCCAGCGGGATCGCCAGACGTGGCGTTAGGGGCAGCGTCAGATTACAAAGCCACGCTAGAATCCTACGGCGTGTTCGTTGACCCGCAGATGCGCCGCGAGCTCATCCGTTTCCAGGCCCAGACCTTAGCCGAGAGCGCGGGCGGTCACATCCCGGAGGACGCGGCGCTGTTAGACGAGGTCACGAACCTGGTGGAGTCGCCCACCGCCTTCTTAGGCTCCTTCGAGGCGCGCCACCTTGCGCTGCCGCAGGAAGTCCTCATCGCCGTGATGAAAAAGCACCAGCGCTACTTCCCGGTACTGGATCAAGAGGGGAATCTGCTGCCCGTTTTCGTCGCCGTGCGCAACGGCGGGAGCGAGCACCTGGCGTTGGTGCGGCAGGGGAACGAGGGCGTCATCCGCGCTCGTTATGCCGACGCCGGGTTCTTCTACGAGCAGGATACGCGGCAATCTTTGGAGGAATTTGTCCCCCGGCTGAGTAGCCTCACCTTCCAGGAGAAGTTGGGTTCGATGTTGGACAAGACCGGGCGCTTGGAGTCGCTGGCTCCGTGGGTCGGTTTGCGATTGGGGCTGGCGCCGTTGGAGCTGGACATGCTGCGCCGCGCCGCGCATCTCGCCAAGGCCGATCTGGCGACGCAGATGGTGGTGGAGATGACCAGCCTGCAGGGTGTGATGGGGCGTGAATATGCCCGTCTCTCCGGCGAGCCGGAGGTCGTGGCGCTGGCGGTCTTTGAGCACTACCTGCCGCGCTTCGCCGGCGATGCTTTGCCGTCGGTGCCGGTGGGTGTGGCGTTGGCGTTGACGGAGCGTCTCGATAGTCTGGCAGGGCTTTTCGCCGTGGGGTTGGCGCCCACGGGGTCCTCGGACCCCTACGGGCTGCGCCGGGCGGCGTTGGGGCTGGTGCAGCTCCTCGTGGAGCGTGGGATTTCCTTCTCCGTGCGGGAGGGGCTGGCGGAGGCGGCGCGCGCGCTGCCGGTGACGGCCACGCCGGAGTCGCTGGACGCGGCG
>JAUWHU010000188.1 GCA_030605705.1 Thermoflexia bacterium
CAAAATATCAAATCCCTTGACGGGATCCAGACGAGAGATGACGCTGAGTAAGGGGACCTCAGCGCGAGCGGGCAACCCTATCTCGCGCTGCAAGGCGGCTTTGTTGACTGCCCGCATCTCCAGAGAATCGGCGTCGAAGGACTGCGCCAACACCGGATCGGACTCAGGATTCCAGACCTCGTTATCAATGCCGTTCAGAATCCCAAACAACCGATCCTGGCGTTCCCGCAAGAGACTGTCCAATCCCATCCCGGCTTCAGGCGTCAAGATCTCCCGCGCGTAGGTGGGACTTACAGTGCTCAGCAGATCCGCGTGAGCGATACCTTGAGCCATCCAGTTCACCTGTCCCGGCGGCTCGACAGGGAGGTGCGCGACTTCCCGCATCCGAGCGAAGGTCAAAATCAAACGACCACACAGCCCCTGGTAAGCCAGGCTGTGAATGGTGTAAAGCGTCGCTATGTCACGGTAGAAAGGGTCCTGCCGGCCATATTGGTCCAACCAGGTGACCACCGGCGCCATGTGCCAGTCATGCGCGTGGATAACATCCGGCTTCCAATCCAGCGCCCGCAACGCAGCAATAGTCGCACGGGCGAAGAAAGTGAAACGTTGTGGATCATCGTTGAAGCCATAAACCCTTTCGCGGGCGGAAAAATACGTCTCGTTCCAGAGCAAGTAAACGGGCAGCTCCCCGATCCTGGTCTCCAAAAGATGCGCCCGCTCCTCGTCAGGCCCCAGAGGCACAGCCAAAGGCCCCCCCACCCTGCGCATATCGTAGTCCTTACTGCGAATGTTGGCGTAACGCGGGATCAACAGACGAACGTCCACACCTAAACGTCGCAGGGCCTGGGGAAGAGAGCCGGCGACATCGGCCAGGCCACCCACTTTAGCAAAAGGAGTTGCTTCAGCAGCCAGAAAAAGCACTTTTAGTGTATCGTTCATTTCAGTCTCCTCGGGCATCCAGAACTTCACGCCAAGATCGTGGAATTTGCCACATCCGCCCTGAGAAAAGTGGTGTTGGTGCCACTAAAAAAAGTTCTCTAACCGCAAAGAACGCCGAGGGCGCAAAGTCTTTCAAAGTTTACCTGCAACTTGTCTATGTTTTGGATGAGATTCCGCAAGATTCTCAACCTTTCCCTTAATTTTTCTTGGCGTTCTTGGCGGCCTTGACAGTTCAAGTAGTTTTTTCTGTGGAGCCAGTGTTCCGTAACTCCATTATAGGCGACTTCATCGAAACGGCAACGAGACTACTGCAAAAGAGTGCGTTTCAGTTTTAAGGCGAGGGGGCAGCTCGGGCTGATCTTCTGATTATAAAGGACATGGAGTTTTTAAGATCTTCTCTGTGCTCTCTGTGGCTCTGTGGTGCATCCAATCCAAAAATGATAAAACCCTGATCTAGCCTCAAAGCACCATGTTGAAAGGTTCCCCCTCCCACACTTTATGCAGGGCCGCGTCAGGCGCAAGAGGCGACTCCTCCAGGCGATAGTAGAGGTAACGGAAAATGTCACGCAAGACAGCGGTCGTCACCGGGGCCAGGAACAATCCCAGCACCCCTCCAATCTCGCTGCCGATCACCAATACGATCATAATTAACACCGGGTGGAGTTTCACACTCCGCCCCAGCACCCGTGGCGTGAGAAATAGATTCTCCACCTGCTGAATGCCAAAAGCCAGCAGCGCCGTCCACAACGCCAAAACAGGGCCTTGTGTCAGGGCCACGAGAACCGCCGGGATGCCGCCCAGGATGGGGCCGATATTGGGGAGCAGCTCGAAAACGCCGGCAATCAGCCCCAACAATACGGCGAACCTGACCCCTAGTAATGAATAGCCAAACATCGAAAGCAAGCCAATGAGCGTTCCCAATAAGAGCTGCCCGCGCAAATAGGAAGCAAAAATACCATCAGCCAATATCACAATATTGAGCACATCCTTGCGGAATTGCACAGGAATGGTGCGCAAAGTTGCTCGTCCCAGCTCCTGGGAATCTTTGAGCAGGTAGAAAGTCCAGAACGGGATGATCAGGATAGCCAAAACCAGACTGATGGTATAGGAGAACACAATCGCCGTGCCTCCCAGCGCCTGCTGAACGATGCCCCCCACGGTCTCGCTGAATTTGCTCAACGTTCTCTCCACCTGGGTCTGTATTTGCGGCGGCAACAAACGGTATTGCTCCAGCAAATCCTCGGCCAGTCCAGAGAGATAATCTCCCACGATCTCCCGCTCACCCCAAAGGCCCTTGGCCTGTTCTATCACCACCGGCACGACCAGGGAGAAAAAACCCACCACGGCGGCGATGACCAACAGATAAGTGAGGATAATCGCCAAGGGGCGGGCGATCCGCCGGAAGAAGACCAACTTCCGCTGCCGGCCCACTCTGCTCAAGCCTCGCTCCAGCCAATAGACGAGAGGAGAGAGAATATAAGCCAATCCCAGGCCCAGAAAATAAGGGGCCAACACCGCCCGCGCGGCCCAACAGATCGCCGACACCACGAGTAACGCCAGCAGCAGCAAGACCAGACGCCTGCGACGCTGCTTCGGGATATTCAACCACGCATCTGTAAGCCTACCCATTTCTCAACCTCAATCCTCATCCAAACGCAACATCGCCAGGAAGGCCTCCTGGGGGATGATCACATTCCCCAACATCTTCATCCGTTTCTTGCCGGCCTTCTGTTTCTCCAGCAATTTGCGCTTGCGTGTGACATCGCCGCCATAGCACTTCGCCAGAACATCCTTGCGCAGCGCCTGGACATTGACACGAGCCAGTATCTTCCCGCCCACCACCGCCTGGATAGGCACCTCGAAAAGCTGGCGAGGGATCACCTCTTTCATCTTGCGGATGAGCAACGAGCCGCGCGCGTAAGCCTTATCGCGATGCACAATGATCGCCAGCGCGTCCACCGGTTCCTTGTTCACCAAAACATCCACCCTGACCAGATCATCGGGACGGTAGCTGTCGAAAGCATAATCCATAGAGGCATAGCCTCGCGTGGCGGACTTGATCCGGTCATGCAGGTCAATCACCATTTCCGCCAGGGGAACTTCAAAGGTCATCAGGACGCGGCGGGTATCCAACGTCTCGGTGAGGAGGAAATTCGCCCGCTTGCGGCGGAGAATCTCCATAATCGCGCCGATGTAGTCCGTGGGGGTGATGATCTGTACCTTCATCCACGGCTCCCGCACCTCCTCAACGATAGTGGGGTCGGGTAGATCGGCAGGCCGGTGGATCTCCAATTCCTCACCGTTTCTCAGCAGAATCTGATAAGCGACGCTGGGCGCGGTCACGATCAAATTCTGGTCGTACTCACGTTCCAGCCGCTCCTGGATGATTTCCATGTGAAAAAGGCCCAAAAAGCCGCAGCGGAAACCAAATTGCAACGCCTGCGACGACTCCGGCTCGAAAGTCAAGGCAGCATCGTTGAGCTGCAGTTTGTCCAACGCATCGCGTAGATTGACGTAATCGTCCGCCTCGGAAGGGTACAGGCTGGCGAAAACCATCGGCTTGGCCGGCTGGTAACCGGCGAGAGGGACTGCGGCCGGCCGGTGAGCATCCGTGATCGTATCCCCCACGCGAGCCTCCCGCACCGTCTTGAGGCCGGTGGCAATGTAACCCACCTCGCCGGCAGAGAGTCGCTCCACAGGCAACATCTCCGGCGTGAAGATGCCCACCTCAATAGGTTCGGTCTTCGCGCCGGTCGCCATCATCAACATAGTGGTCTTGCGACTCACCCACCCTTCCCGCATCCGCACGTAAGCGACCACACCCTTGTAGGAATCGTAGTGCGAATCAAAGATCATAGCTCGCAACGGCGCGTTCACATCCGCAGCAGGCGGCGGCGCCTGCGTGACAATGGCCTGCAGCACAGCTTCCACGTTAGTGCCCAGCTTGGCCGATACCGGGATCACCTCATCAAGCGGCACGCCTAACAGTTCAGCAACCTCCAACAAGACCTTGTCAACCTGCGCCGTCGCCAGATCAATCTTGTTGATCACCGGCACGATCTCCAGGTCATTCTCCAACGCCAGATAGAGATTCGCCAATGTCTGCGCCTCGATACCCTGAGTAGCATCCACCACCAAGATCGCGGCCTCACAGGCCGCCAGCGCGCGGCTGACCTCGTAGCTGAAGTCCACGTGCCCCGGCGTGTCAATCATGTTAAGCGCGTATTCCTCGCCATCCGCCGCTACCCAGTGCATCTGCACCGCCGAAGCCTTGATGGTGACGCCTTTCTCCTGCTCCAGGTCCATGCTGTCCAGCACCTGGGAATGTGACGACATCTCGCGGGCATCCACGGTTCCCGTGATCTCCAACAACCGATCCGCTAAAGTGGACTTGCCATGATCAATATGCGCGATAATGCTAAAATTCCGAATATGTTTAGGGTCCATCAACCTCCTCATCAGCCGTCAGCCATCGCGGATTCCTGCAAAGCACGGGCGATCCACGCCGCTCGCTCAACCTCAGTCGCTCCCAGCCGCCACCACCCCAAAAACTCGATGTTGCCCGCCGGCCCCTGCAACGGCGAGACCATCAACCCTCGCAAGCCCAATCCCAACCCCGCCAGCGACTCGGTCACTTCTTCCAGTACCTGGCGATGGACAGATGGATCACGTACCACACCGCCCTTCTCGACCTGACGCCGTCCCGCCTCGAATTGCGGTTTGATGAGCGAGACCACCTCGCCGCCAGGCTGCAACCAATGCACCGCCGCCGCATAAATCAACCGCAACGAGATGAACGAGACATCAGAGACCACCAGAGCCACCGGCTCCGGCAACGCAGCGAGGTGACGCGCATTGGTGCGCTCCATCACGACGACACGCGCGTCCTGGCGCAGCTTCCAGGCCAGCTGCCCGTATCCCACATCAATGGCGTAAACCTTAGCCGCGCCGTGCTGCAAGAGACAGTCGGTGAAACCGCCGGTAGAAGCCCCGATATCCGCCACCGCTTTACCTGCGACCTCCACCGGGAAACGCGCCAGCGCCGCCGCGAGCTTCTCGCCGCCTCGGCCCACAAAGCGCGGACGGGCCTTCAATGTGATCTCCGCAGCCACCGGAACGGTGGCACCGGGTTTATCCACCAGCTCCCCATTTACCCGCACTTCCCCCGCGCAGATGAGACGCTGGGCCAGAGAGCGACTCTCCACCAGACCACGCGCTACCATCAAGAGATCTAAGTATTGTTTCTTCACAAGAAAAGGATACCTTCAAATGGCAAATGAGCAAATGGCGAATGGTGGGAAAAATGACAAATGAGCAAATGAACAAATGACAAATGAGCAAATGACGAAGAAGAAAAGAAAGAATGGAGAATGGAGAATGGTGAATAGGTGAGTGGTAAATGGTTCAGCAGATTTTTGTCATTGGTCATTTTTAATTTTTCATTCTCTATCCGTGTTTATCCGTGAAAATCCGTGTCCAATTCCTGGTTTCGTTTATTCAGGAACAACTCTAATTTTTTCAAGGTCAAGTTTAAAATCTCTGTGCTCTCTGTGGTGAAGAGTCATTGGTCATTTTTAATTTTTCATTCTCTACTAAGTAACTGCAAAACCTCCTGCAAGTCCGGGGGCAAGGGCGCGGAAAAGGTCAGCTCCTCGCCGGTCACGGGATGCACCACCGTCAGGTCACGGGCATGGAGAAATTGGCGAGGCGCGGTGAGCGGCTGTCGCGCCGGGCCGTACACCCGGTCGCCCACCAGGGGATAGCCCAGCCACGCGAAATGCACACGGATCTGGTGCGTGCGCCCCGTCAGCAGTTGGACCTCAATCAGCGTGTAGGGATGTCCTCGCGTATCCCGCAGGTGCTCCATGACCCGCCAGCGCGTGCGGGAGGGCTTCCCGTTGGCAACTACCGCCATTTTCCGGCGATGCACGCGATGACGACCGATAGGAGCCTCAATGAAACCCTCATCTTGCGGCAAAGACCCGCCGAGCAACGCCACGTAGAACTTGCGGACCTCGCGCCGTTTGAACTGACGCTGCAAAGCGCGGATGGCGAGATCGTGCTTAGCGACGATGAGCACGCCGGAAGTGTCCTTGTCGAGCCGGTGGACAATGCCGGGACGCAACTCGCCACCGATCCCCTGCAGGTCAGGGCAGTGCGCCAACACCGCGTTGACCAATGTCCCAGAGGGATTCCCCGCGCCCGGATGCACCACCATTCCGGCAGCCTTGTTGAGCACCAAAATGTCCCCGTCCTCGTAGAGGATGTCCAGTGGCAGGTCCTCCGGCTCCAACGTCGCGGGGCGCGGGGGCGGAACGCGCACAACAATCTCGTCGCCGGCGCGCACCTTGTACGAGGAGCGCGTGAGCAGACCGTTCACTGTCACCTGGCTCTCGGAAATCAAACGCTGCACCGCCGCGCGCGAAAGGTCGGGCAGCGCGTCTGCAACGAAGCGATCAAGAC
The DNA here is from genome assembly GCA_030605705.1 of Thermoflexia bacterium. Lineage (GTDB taxonomy): Bacteria > Chloroflexota > Anaerolineae > B4-G1 > SLSP01 > JAUWHU01. The sequence goes on from JAUWHU010000188.1 coordinate 6,403, forward strand.
GCGCTCCGCCGGCGGAAACGGTCAGAACTTTGGTCACTTCCCGCACACGACCTCCCCACCCTTGACGACCAACGCCACAGGATTCGCCCCAAAACGATAGCCTAAGTAACGATAATCGGGCACGTCAAGTACCAACAAATCGCCGGCATAGCCAGGGGAGAGACTCCCCACGCGCTCTCCCAGCTGCAAGGCAAAAGCGGCGTTGAGCGTCGCCGCGACGAGCGACTGGCGCGGTGTGAGGCGCAGGTAACGGCAGGCCAGCGCGATGACGAAGGGGATGGATTCATTCCAGGCGGTGCCGGGATTGCAGTCCGTCGCCAGGGCTAAGGCCGCACCGGCCTCCAACAACGCTCGCGCCGGTGTGTACGCCGAATGACCCAATCCGAAGGGGGTACAGGGCAAAGAAACGGCCACCGTCGCGGAGCTCCCCAACAAGGCGAGCTCTTCAGGCGCGGTCGTGACCAGGTGATCGGCGGAAATCGCGCCCAGCTCCACCGCCAGCCGCGCGCCCCCTAACGCCTTGAACTCATCCACGTGTACCTTGAGCGGAAATCCCAAATCTTGCGCCGCCGCCAGGATGCGCCGTGTCTGCCGCAGGTCAAAAGCGCCCTCCTCACAGAAAACGTCGCAGAAAGGCAGGGACGACAGCCCCAATTCGCGGGACTTCTCCGCCACCGCCGGGAGCATCTCCTCCACCACGAGGGCGACGTAAGATTCTGCCCGGCCCCGGTACTCTTCAGGGATGGCGTGAGCGCCCAGGAAGGTCGGGACCAGCGTTACCGGATGCTCGCGATCCAGTGTGACAATGGCCTCGAGCAAACGCAGCTCCGTCGCTGTCTCCAGGCCATAGCCCGTCTTCACCTCCACCGTGGTGGAGCCGTGAGCCAGCATCCGATCCAGCCGGGGGCGCATCGCAGCAACCAGCGACTCCACCGGCGCGCCGCGCGTCGCCCGCACCGTGGACATGATCCCGCCGCCCGCCGCCATGATCTCCAGGTAGGTGGCCCCGGCAAGGCGCATTTCGAACTCGGCAGCGCGGTCGCCCATCCAGACGAGATGGGTGTGCGGGTCCACGAAACCGGGGCAGACCACGCGACCGGAGGCATCCATCTCCCGCGCGGCAGCACTCACCTGCGCGCGCACCTCCGCCGTCGGCCCCACGGCGACGACCCGGCCATCTTTCACAGCCACCGCCCCGTCTTCGATCAGTCCCAGATCGCCCAATGCCGCGCCCCGCTGCGGCCCGCCCTCGTGAGGTGGGATCGTACACAGCTGCGTCACAGAATGTACCAACAGATCAACTTTCATCAGCTCCTCCCTGGGGTCATTGTACTCTCTCTCCCTCACAACACAAAAAGGTGATTGAGAGCGGCTCAGCGTTTTAGCGTCTCAGCGTCTTAGCGACTGCCCCGAAAATAACCCGGCTTGTAGTAGGCGATTCATCGCCGTGATTCGGAGAACCGAGAAGACACAAAAAAAGGCCAGGATGGTACCATCCTGGCCCCAGGGTTTAGCGCTATTTCACGGGGTGAACCACTTATCCTGCGAGAGCAGGTAGAACCACACCCCCACGCTGTACGTCGCGCCATCTTCCTCCTCGCAGTGCGCGATCCAGGAAGTGGGCGGTAGCGACTCAGGAATGAGCGGATACCCTTCCGGCAGCCAGTTTCGGTTGCCGAAGAAGTAAACATCGTCGCGGGCGGAATCCGCTACCCAGATCGGCCCGCGTATATTGGGGGACTCGACGGCAAAGATAGCGAGCCAGCGCTCGCGCGAGGGGAAATTGTGACGCTGCGCTACCGCCTGGGCGTAATCACGCAGAATCGTTGTAGCAAAGAGACGTGGCCCACGGTACTGGATTTGAGCCCAACCGCCGTTGTAGGCCGCCAGAGCATTGAAGATATCCCCGTGTCCCTGATGCACCACCGTCGCCAGCGTCCGGGTTCCCCAGAAAAGGTTAGTCTCCGGGTTCAGCAGCTCCTCTCTGGTAGGACGCCAGGTAAAGCCGGCCTCCCGTGGCATGACTTGCATCAAGCCCACCGCTCCCACCGGGCCAATCGCAGTGGCGCGTCCCCGGGATTCCATCCAAATTAAAGAGGCCAAAAAGTCTGGGTCCAACGATCTGTACTCGGCCTCACTCACGATCGAAGAACTCCATTGCTGCACACGGAGATGCCAATACGACGATATAGTGGTGGCTTCCTCCGTAGTTGGTATGGCCTCTCCCAGAACGGGGGGCGCGTTGAGCAGCACCGTAAACAACAGTAACACGGCCAGGGCCGATTTGAAACACTTCATAAATGAACTATCTCCTCTTTATCAAAATCAATACCTACTTATAAAACATTATATCAAATTTGTCAAGCTGCCGCCAGCAGTAATTTCAAACCATTTTTATACCCACCGCCCCTTTTTTAACGCAGAGACGCAAGGGCGCAGGGAAAAATTAATTGGAAAGCATCTCGTGGAAAAACTAATTGAACCGCAGAGGGCGCAAAGAACGCCAAGAAA
>JAUWHU010000588.1 GCA_030605705.1 Thermoflexia bacterium
GATCGCAAGCGCGCCCTGCGTCGCCGCGACCTGTTGAAGGCGCTGAAAGGCGGCAAGGCATTGCTCGAAGAATAAGGGTTGAAGGTTACAAGTTGGCAAGTTAAAAGCTGAATCTACTGAAAAAACCAAGAATTTCACCACGGAGGACACAGAGAGCACAGAGATTTTAAACATGACCTTGAGAAAATTAATTTTTTGACGTGTAAAGTGTAATTTTCTTAAATCAATCATCAAATTTTCTCCATCTTCTCCGTGTCCTCTGTGTCTCTGTGGTGAGAAGGACCTTTTTTCAGCGGAGTCACAAGTTAGCAAGTTAAAAGCTGTGCTGGCGGCGGTGGTGTCAAACGCATAGAGGGCCGGCGCAAGTAGGGCGGGATGCCATCCCGCCCTACTTTTTGTTGGATTGCGTTTGCCGGAAATGTACTTATAATGCGCCTTGTCTGTGTTGATTGTTTGAGGCTCTACTCCCTGCCCACGGTACGGGGGCTGGGAGCAGATATGGGAGACGTAGTGGCGACTTCAGTCGCGAAGGCAAAACGATGACTAATAGAAAAATTCAAGCCGAGGGATTGCTCCACCATGACCATCTGGCGATGATTGGCATCATGGCTATTCCCTCACATGCCGGTGTGGGTGGACGGCTCTTCTCTGCATTGAGCGATCAGGGGATCAACGTCGAGTTCATCGTGCATCTGATTGACCTGGAGGAAGAGGATGACGTTGTCCTGTGCGTGGATCGGGATGATCTGCCGGCGGCCCTGGAAGTGCTCGAGCGCGTACGGGAAGAGGTCGGGGGAAAGGGTATTACCAGTTACCCGGAAGTTGCCCTGGTGAGTCTTTTCGGTCTCGATTTTCGTGAACAACGGGGCGTTGCCAGCCGGATGTTCAAGGTGTTGGGTGACTGCAATGTCAACATCCGCGCGATCAGCACCTCGCTCTCGACGATTTCCTGCGTGATTAAGGCCCAATGTATAGATGAGGTCATCCACGCGTTGCGCGAAGCTTTTTCTTTACCCTGAATCGGGTGTTGTATGTCGCAAATGTTGGAAAGTGATTCTGTGCAACCCTCCTCGGTTGGCACAGTCGTACGCATCATTGGGCCTGTGGTAGATATTGCCTTCGAGGGCGAGGAACTACCGGCTCTGTTGAGCGCGCTGACCATCCATAGCAACCAACACCAAGTTACCATTGAGGTGTTGGAACACCTGGACCGGCATACCGTACGCGGCATTGCCATGGAATCCACAGCCGGGCTGCGCCGCGATGTGCAGGTCAGGGCCGACTCCACGCAGATCCAGGTACCGGTGGGGAAGGAAACGCTGGGACGGGTGTTTAACGTATTGGGACATCCCATAGACGATGGCCCACCCCTCGGTGAAGTACAGCTGCGCAGCATCCACCAACCACCTCCCTCTTTTGTCCAACAGCGTCCTTCGACGGAGATCTTCGTCACCGGTTTGAAGGTCGTTGATCTATTGGCCCCCTACGTGCGCGGCGGCAAGGTCGGACTGCTGGGCGGCGCGGGAGTAGGCAAGACCATGTTGATCATGGAACTGATTCGCCATACCTCGACCGAGCACCGGGGAGTTTCCGTATTCGCCGGGGTGGGGGAGCGTACCCGCGAGGGCAACGAGCTCTATCTACAGATGAAACGCGCCGGCGTGCTCAAGGATGCCGTGCTGGTTTTCGGGGAGATGAACGAGCCGCCGGGCGCGCGTTTCCGGGCGGCCCTCACGGCTCTGACCATGGCCGAGTACTTCCGTGACGTTGAGCACCAGGATGTATTGCTCTTTGTGGACAACATTTTCCGCTACATCCAGGCCGGCGGCGAGGTATCGGCCTTGCTGGGTCGCTTGACCAGTGCTGTGGGATACCAGCCTACTCTGGCGACCGAGGTAGGGGCGTTGGAGGAACGTATCGTCTCGACGGCCAGCGGTGCTATCACCTCCGTGCAAGCGATCTACGTGCCCGCCGACGACCTGACCGATCCGGCGCCGGCCGCGACCTTCGCGCACCTCGACGCTACGGTGGTGCTCTCGCGCCAGCTGGCCAGCCAGGGCTTCTACCCGGCGGTTGATCCGCTGGAATCGGGTTCGCGTCTCCTTGACCCCCGCATTGTCGGAGAGGAACACTACCGGGTGGCGATACGCGTGCGCGAGATATTGGCGCGCTACAAAGAGCTGCGCGACGTGATCGCCATTTTAGGCATCGAGGAGTTGGCCGAAGATGACCGGCTGCTGGTGATGCGGGCGCGCAAGGCGCAGCGTTTTCTTACCCAACCCTTCTCTGTCGCTGAGGAATTTACGGGGCAGCCGGGAGTATTTGTACCCCTCGCAGAGACGCTGCGGGGTTTCAAGATGATCATTGGCGGCGAGCTGGACGATGTGCCGGAACAGGCTTTTTACATGGCCGGCGACATTGACAGCGTGTTGCGGAAACAGAATTAAGAGTTGTAAGTTGCAGGTTGAAAGTTGAAAGTTGGCAAGGGGACGCGGATTTCACGGATAAAAAACTGCTAAAAATCCGTGTTTATCCGTGAGAATCTGTGTCCCAAATCAAAACGACAATTCCAGAGAAGTTGTCATGAGTATTTACACACCACCAAGGACGAAAATTCTAGCTCGGGCCGGTCTCCTGACCGTGCCCGTCTGTGGCTCGGTCAGGAGACCGGCCACAGCTGGGGGTATTTTCGAAGCAGAGTACTCGCATGACTAAAACGCTGCGGCTGGAAGTCCTCACACCCGACGAGATCATCTTGGATGCCGATGTGGAGGCCATCCGCGTGCAACTGGCCGATGGCTGGTGGGGAATTCTGCCGGGACACACGCCTTTTCTGGCGCACATTCTCGCTGGCATCATGCTCTATCGCCGGCAAGGAGAAACGCGCTACGTGGCTCTGTACCAGGGCACACTCGAAATGCAATGGCGCGCCGGCCGGCCGAATGGCGTGCTGGTGTTGACCGCCGCCGCCGAAGAGGGCGCGGACATGGTCGCGTTGGAGCACGTCCTGGAACAGCAACACGCCCGGCTGAGCCAGATCGCCAGCGAGGCCCACATCGAATTCGCCCGTGCGCGGATGGCGTTGGAGCGCGCGCTGCGCGAGACAGCGGAACTGTCTCCGCTGGGGCCGACTTCGGCCCGTTCTCTAACAGCATAACCGACTCCCTCTAAGAAAGGTTTTCTAACCGCAAAGAACGCCAAGGGCGCAAAGTTTTTCAAAGTCTATCTGCAAATTGTTTATGTTTTGGCTGAGATTTTGCAATTTTTCAACCTTCCCCTGTCAAATTTAAAAACTTTGTGCTCTCTGTTTGTGGGCACTGCCTGCCCACACCTACGGTCTGTGATGAAATTCTTAGCTGGGAGGGGAATAGATGGCTGAACCGGAGAAGCCGTCCTTTCAAATACCTGAGCAGAGAAATGGCGCATCCAGAAACTTCTGGCACTTGGCTGCCGAGGCGACTATGTTGGGCTGGAACCTGGCCGTGCCTATCGTGGGAGGCGTACTGCTGGGGCGTTACCTCGACGATATGTGGGGCCAGGAATTTACCTGGACCCTCACCCTGTTGCTGCTGGGCGTGCTGGTAGCCTTTAATTACTTGTACACCACCTATGTTGAACATGCGAGGGAAGGGGAGTAAGGGAGTAAGGGAGTAAGGGAGTAAGGGAGTAAGGGAGTAAGGGAGTAAGGGAGTAGGGAGTAAGGGAGTAGGGAGTAGAGAGTAGAGAGTAGGAGGGGAGAAAGTATGGGAAGGATCTTGCATTTTCAGCAGTTGGAAGTTTGGCAAGAATCTCACGAGTTGGTGTTGATGGTGTACCGGATCACAAAAAAATTCCCTGGCGACGAGCGATTTGGGCTGGTTTCACAGATGCGTCGGGCAGCTGTCTCGATACCGGCCAATATTGCCGAAGGGTTCAAGCGACGCGGAATCCGGGACAAAATCCGCTTCTACAACATCTCAGAAGGTTCGTTGGAAGAACTTAAGTATTACTTCATTCTCTCAAAGAACCTGGGCTATATTGCATCCAACGACAATTTAATGGCTCAAGCGGAAACCGTGGGGCGTCTTCTCAATGGCTTCATCGCCAGCACCGAGAGCCGCCGGTAACTTACTCCCTACTCCCTACTCCCTACTCCCTACTCCCTACTCCCTACTCCCTACTTCTTCCTTCCTACTCCATCACTTTCAGGAGTGAAAACCATGCAAAAAATCAATAATCACAGGAACTTGATCTTGCTGATCGTGTTGCTCGTTGCTCTGATTGGATTTAGCCAGCTCCTGGAAGGGCCGGCCGGCACGGCGGAAGAACCTGATATCGCCGGAGAGCTCACCCCCCACGTGATCTTTACTGTTGGCCCCCTGGAGGTGACCTCGACGGTCGTCAACACCTGGGCGATGATGCTCCTGCTCGGTGTGGGGGCTTATCTGCTGGGACGCGACCTCAAACTGCGTCCGGGGCCGGTTCAGAACCTCTTGGAATGGTTCATTGAGGCCATCGAAGGGCTGATCCGCCAGATGATGGATGTCCAGGACACGACGCTCTTCTTGCCCATCGTGGGGACGCTGGCGATTTTCATCGGCAGCGCGAATCTGATTGGTTTGATCCCTCATCTGAAATCGCCTACCCCGGACATCAACACGCCGCTGGCTATGGCGTTAGTCGTGTTTTTCAGCGTGCCCTACTTTGGGGTGCGCATGCGCGGCCTCGGGGGATACCTCAAACATTACGTCGAACCGACTTTCCTGATGCTGCCTGTTGAGATTGCCAGCGAGCTCGCGCGTACTTTCTCCCTGACCTTTCGCTTGTTCGGCAACATTCTGGGAGAAGAGATCATCATCAGCATTCTTTTTATCGTGATGCCGTTTTTTGTGCCGGTGCCGATGATGCTGTTCAGTATTTTCACCGGTTTGTTGCAGGCGTACATTTTCACCCTTTTGACCTGTGTGTACATCGGCGGGGCCATCAAAGCGCACGCATGACGCTACCGATGAAAAAAGTCGTCTCACCACAGACCGTAGGTGTGGGCAGGTAGTGCCTACAAACAGAGGACACCGAGAAAAAAAAAGGTGAAATTCCTGGTCTTTTCAGTAGACTCATAACAAAGGAGTAATACAATGGATTGGAATAACTTGCCGTGGGATAAAATCTTCATCGTGTTGACGGCTTTGATCGCCGGACCTGGCGTCATCGTCGGAGTGATTGTGCCGGCCATCGGCCAGATGGTGGTCGCATCTGCCGGGCTGAAAGCCATCGCCCGGCAGCCCGAAGCGGGCGACCGCATCAACACCATCGTTTTGCTTTCCCTGGCCATGCTGGAATCGCTGGCTATCTACGTCTTGGCCGTGATCTTGATTCTGATCTTTGCGAATCCCATGCTGAAATACATCATCGGCGAATAGCGAATGGCGGCTGACCGCTGACTGGAGATAGTTATGCTAGAAATCAACTGGAGCACATTGCTGCTTGAGATTGCCAACTTTCTCGTTCTGGCTTATGTGCTGAACCGTTTTCTCTTCAAGCCCTTGAGAAAGATGCTTGATGAGCGGACGAGTCAGGTGACCCGGGCGATGGATGAGGCGAAGCAATCCCGGCGTGAAGCCGAGGCCTTGAAATCGGAGTACGAAGGGAAACGTGAGAACATTGAGACGGAAATCGCGGCCCTCAAGAATGAAGTGCGCATTGTCACCGACGCGACGCGACAGCAGATGCTTCAAGAGGCGTATCAAGAGATTGAGGCGATGCAGAAACGCGCCAGCGATGAGCTGGAGCAACAGCGCGCCGACGCTCTGCGCCTGCATCGCGGCAAAATCGGCGAGCTGGTGACCACGCTCACTCGGAGCATGCTGCAGGATATTCTCACCCCGCAATTGCACCAGGCTTATCTGGATGCTTTCCTGGAGCAGCTGCGTGTTGTGCAACTGGAAGGACGCATCTCCACCGGTGGAGAAGAAACCGTTTCCGCCGAGTTGATCACGGCGACGTCGCTGCCTCAAGGGACCAAAGCGCGCATCGTGACCACGCTGGAGGCTGTGATAGAACATCCCCTCGAACTCGCGTACCGGGTTGATCCCGCCCTGATCGCCGGTGCGATGGTGCGTCTCGGCGACACACTGATTGATGGCAGCTTGCAGGTACAGCTTCAGCACCTGCGCAGCCGTTACGAGGCGGAAATTGGATAAGCCCGAATTTTCCTCTCTGCTCCATACGGACGATTTGCTCGATCTCATCGCTCACCTGGGCGATGAACAGCAATACCGGCTCCAGCAAGTGGATTTGGCGTACAATCTGGAGACCGAGTATCATATTTCTGCGTTGCGTGGACTGATTGAGCGCTCTCACTATCGTCTCTCGGCGCAGAGTGTGGGATCGGTCAAGCAGGTGGGCGACGGTGTGGCGATCATCTCCGGCCTGCGTGGCGTGATGGTGGATGAGCTGGTCCAGTTCTCCGATGGCACTTATGGCCTGGCCCTGGACCTCGATCACCACCACGTGGGTTGTGTGCTGTTAGGGAGCGACAAGAACATCCAAGCCGGGGATATCGTAAAGGGCACGGGGAAGGTGGTAGACGTGCCGGTAGGCGAATCACTCCTGGGGCGTGTGGTCAATGCTTTGGGCCAGCCCATTGACGGCCTGGGGCCACTGGAAGCCGAGACGCGCCGCCCCGTGGATTACCACGCGTCAAGCTTCATCCAGCGTCTGCCGGTGGGGGAACCGTTGCAGACCGGCATTAAGACCATTGACTCCGTCATCCCGTTGGGGCGTGGGCAGCGTGAGTTGATCATCGGCGACCGGCAGATTGGCAAAACCGCCATCGCCATTGATACTGTCATCAACCAGCGTGACCAGTCCGTCTACTGCATTTACGTTTGCATCGGGCAGAAGATGTCCACCGTGGCGCAGATCGTGGAGACGTTTCGGGAATACGGCGCGTTGGATTACACCACGGTCGTGGTCGCCGGAGCCGAGGAACCGCCCTCAATGCTTTACCTGGCGCCCTACGCCGGCTGCGCCATGGCCGAGGCGTTCATGTATGCGGGCCGGCACGCCCTGATCGTTTACGATGACCTGACCAAGCACGCCATCGCCTATCGCCAGCTCTCCCTGCTCTTGCAGCGCCCGGCCGGACGCGAGGCGTATCCCGGCGATATCTTTTATCTGCATTCGCGTTTACTCGAACGCGCCGCCCGCCTTTCCGGCGCGTATGGCGGTGGGAGTATGACCGCTCTGCCCATCATCGAGACGCAGGCCGGCAACATCGCGGCCTACATCCCTACCAACTTGATCTCCATCACCGACGGGCAGATTTACCTGACCACGCAGCTCTTCAATCAAGGCATCCACCCGGCCATTGATGTAGGGCTTTCCGTTTCCCGCGTGGGCGGCGCAGCCCAAAACCTCGCCATGCGCGCCGTCTCGCGTCACCTGGCGCTGGACATCGCCCAGTTCCTTGAGCTGCAGATTTTTGCCCGTTTTGGCACCGAACTGGACAAGATCACCCGCGAACAATTAGCCCGTGGCGCGCGCGTGCGCGCCATCTTGACCCAGCCCCAGTTCGAGCCGTTGCCCGTCGCGCATCAGGTGATCGCGATCTACGCCACGGGGCAGGGATACCTGGATGACGTGCCTGTTGGGGAAGTACATCATTTCGAGACATTGTTGCTCAAATTTGTGCGGCAACATTGCTCCGGCCTGCTGGCCGAGTTCTCCATCGGCCACTGGAACCCTCACCTGGAGGCAGACCTGCGCCGGGCGCTGGAACGTTTCAAGGAAGAGGTATGGCGCAAGTAGCCCACGAGATTCAGCAGCATCTCCAGAGCCTGGAGGATATTCACCACCTCTTACGTTCCATTCGGGCTATGTCGGCCATCCGCTGGCGGCGGGCGCGGGCGCGTTTGCGTCCGGCGCAGAAGTACGTCTCCATCGTGGACCGGCAGCTGGCACTGGCAGCAACTTTTCCCACGGCGCTGACACGTGGCGCGCAACATTCCGGGAGGCGGGATTTCGATGCCAATATGGGATTGATCACCCTGACTTCTGACCGGGGCTTGTGCGGCACATTCAACGTCGGGTTGGTTGCCCACGCTATGGACTTTATCGAGCGCGAGCACGCGCAAGGCTGGCGGATCAAGGTCATCGCGTTGGGAGAGTACGGCAAGCGGTTTTTCAGCCATGCCGGTTGCGAGCTGCTCTATACGCATAACTTCCCGCTCACGCACGTCATCTCTTTTGTAGAAGCGCGTGATATCGTGGCCCAAGTCAAGCACTTCTACGAGATGGGAGTCTTTAGCACCCTTTATTTGATTTATAACCGCTTTATCTCATTCGGTCGTTACCAGCGGGTCGAGGTGCGTCTCCTGCCGCCCGATTTGGCAGCTGTGATGCGGGATAAGCCGGACATCGTGCCGGAGGGACTGATCTTAGGAACGCCGCCGCAGGCTTTGCAGGATTTTCTGCTGTGGGAACACCTTGCCATGCAGATCTATCTGGCGTTGATTGAGTCCCTGGTCAGCGAACAGGGCGCGCGTTTGCAGATGATGGACGCTGCTATCACCAACCTGGACGAAAGGGTGGCGGGATTGCAACTCCAATACCACGCTATCCGCCAGGAGAGCATCACCCAGGAGGTATTGGCGGTGCAGAACAACTCGCGTGGCCGGCGCAGCGGCGCGGGAGGGATCACTTGAGGAGGGGGGTATGAAATTTATCGTCAGTGTCGTGAACAAGGATGATCTCCTGGCGCTGTTAGATGCCCTGGTTGTGAGCGGATATGGTGTGACTACCTGCAAAACGAGTGGCGGGCTTTTGCGCCAGGAGAACGTGGCTCTTTTCACCAGCGTGGAGGATGAGCAGGTGGAGGACGTCATTCGTTTGATTCGTGACAACTGTCACACCCGCATTAAGCGCGTGGGATCGCTGCCTCCGGTGATGGAGTCCGGAGAGTTGTACCTGCTGGACACTGCGGAAGTTGAGGTGGGCGGCGCAGTGATCTTCGTGCTTGACCTCGCGCAATTCTTGAAGGTCTAGTAATATCGTCGGGTCTGTGCAACAGAGGCATTCCCGAGAAAGGAATATCTCATGATTGAACCATTGGCTACTGAACCAGTCAGCATCTTTCTCACTATTATCGCCGTAGTCCTGATCGCGCCGCTGATCTTTGAGCGGCTTCGCATCCCAGGGATTGTCGGGTTGATCCTGGCAGGCATTCTCGTCGGCCCGCACGGGCTGCACATCCTGGCCACCAGCCACACGATGGATCTGCTGGCAACCGTGGGGCTGATTTACCTGATGTTCAGCGCTGGCCTGGAGATAGACCTGCATCAGTTCAGCCGCATCCGCAACAAGTCGGCAGTCTTTGGCGTGTTCACGTTTCTGTGCCCAGGGATACTCGGCGCGGTACTGGGACGGCTCGTCGGGTTGGAGTGGATCGGTGCCGTGCTGCTGGGGTCGGTTATCGCTTCGCACACGCTGGTGGCTTTTCCCATCGCCAGCCGTCTGGGCATCGTCAGGAATGAGGCCATCTCCATCACCATCGGCGCGACGATCTTTACCGACGTGGCAGCATTGCTGCTGCTGGCGATCGTCAGCGCCATCACTGAGGGGGGGCTCTCGGCTGGCTACTTTGTCACCTTCTTTGCAATGATGATTGTTTACACGGCGCTGGTCCTGCTGGGATTGCCACGGTTGGGCAAGTTATTCTTCCGCCGCTTCACCGACCCGGCGGTTGAGTTCCAGTTTGTCTTGGTGGCGCTCTTCGTCGCTGCACTGGTGGCCGAATTGATCGGGATGCATGCCATCATTGGCGCGTTCCTGGCCGGGCTGGCCATCAACGCGACTCTTCCCTCCCGCAGCCAGGTCATCGGACGCATTCTGTTCGTTGGCATGGCGTTCTTCATCCCTATCTTCCAGATGTACATCGGTATGATGACTGACCCGCTCTCCATCATCACCAGCGTGGAGACGATCCTCATCGGCATAGGGCTGAGCGTGGCGGTCTACGGGGGGAAATTCCTGGCCGCGTGGCTGACCGCGCGCATCTTTGGCTACAGCCGCGATGAGATGTTCGTTATGTGGGGGCTGTCCCAGGCCCAGGCGGCGGCGACCCTGGCCGCGATTCTGGTTGGCATGGAACTGGGCATCTTTACACCGATCATATTGAATGCCACCATCCTGATGATCATATGCACGGTCATCACCTCACCGCTGCTAGTCCAACGCCTGGGCCCGCGCATCCACCCGGTTGAGTCTGAAGTGAACTACAAGGACTTGTTCAGCCGCATCTTGGTGCCGGTCGCCAATCCGCAGACACAGGAGCGGCTAATCCGCCTGGCGAGCATCTTGACCCAGACCAACGGTGGAATGCTGTTGCCCCTCCATGTTGCCCAGGAGGTGCGCGGCCGGGTGGAAGGGTTGGAGCAGCAGCGGGAATTGCTGGAGGCGGACATCATCGAGCAGATTGACTCCGACGTGCGGGTCATCGCCCGCGTGGATTCATCTATCCACAAAGGCATTCTGCGCGCTGCTCTCGAACAGGATGCCAGCCTGATCATCCTGGGATGGAAGCGCGAGACGACGTTTGAGCAGTCCATCTTTGGCGCATTGCAGGACAAGGTGGTCTGGGGCGCGACTATGCCTGTGCTGGTGGCCCGGTTGACGACTCCCATCAATTCCCTGCAGCGCGTGGTGCTGGTGGTGCCGCCCGGCTGCCCGATCGGTGCGCTTTCCGAAGAGATGCTTGAAGGGATAAAAACCATCGCGCGGACGCTCAACGTGCCGTTGCTCGTGATGGGTGCGCCGGCTGAGTTGGATGGCTTGACAGAACTGATCGCCAGCCGCGGGGAGGAATATCCCTTCGACACGATGCCCCTGAGGGAGAAAGTGATGCAAGACGTTGCGCGGCGGGTGCGAATGCAGGATATGATAGTCGTGCCGGCTTCGGGCAGCCGGTCGCGCTTCCGGTTGAGCCTGGGCGACATCCCCGAACAACTCGTGGCGACGACGCCCAGTTCGGTGGTCGTGATCCACTATCCCTAGCGCCGCCCGCCCGGTATAGTCAGCAGGAGGTAGTTGGCGCCGCGATAGTTCAGGAATGTGAAAAAGAGACCGACCACCGCTGCGCCAACCAGGGGTGGGATCACGGGGATGAAAAACGAGAGGTACTCGCCAAAGGCGATCAGGTAGAAACCGGTGGCAAAGCTCAGTCCCAGCCAATTGCCAGGACCGATTACTGCGCCCGCCAGCGGCCCAAGCGCCTGTGTGATAAAGGTGTAACTGCCTCCTGCTTTGGGTATACCGGTCGCCAGTTCCGAAACGATCAGCGCAATCGGCAGACAGATTAGACCGGTCAAGATATAGGAAATAATCGCCGCCGGGCCGACCCGTTCGGCGGCGATGCCGGAGAGCACAAAGATGCCTGCCCCGATCATCGTCCCCAGGCCGATGGCCAATCCTTCCTTCAAGCCTAACTCACGAACCAATCGCTTGTCGCCAACGTTGTGCATTGTTGTTCTCCTTGTGCCAGCACACCATCCACGGCCCGTAGCCGTTGCCATTATACCATACGAAGGCCGATTTGAAGAGCAGTCAGCGGTTGGCGTCGCCGCAAATGTTGGTTATAATCTGGATTGGAATTGGGTAAAGATGCCCCGTTCATTTGAAGAGGAACAACTCTAAGACACTCAAATCATACACAAGGAGAAAAACTGATGACATTCAAATTTCCGTCTGACGCATGGATCAAAGAACTGAGCCGCCAACTCAACGCTAGCGAGACCTACGAAAAGTCGGCCAAAGACTGGGAAGGCGACTTCGTTTTCATCGTCGAGCCTGACGACGCCTACGATGGCACCGCCTACTTGCACCTCGGCCTCTATCACGGCAAAAGCCCCAGCGCGGCGCAATTGAGCAGCTTCGACGAGAAGCCGGCCGCTTACATCCTCTCGGCCCCCTTCAGCTCCTGGCGCAAGGTCATTGAGGGCAAACTGGATCCCATCCAGGGCATGATGACGCGCAAGCTAAAGTTGCAGGGTAACATGATGAAGGTCATGCGCTATCCCAAGGCGGCTAAAGAGATCGTCTCCTGCTGCGCGCT
>JAUWHU010000421.1 GCA_030605705.1 Thermoflexia bacterium
GTGTCCTCCGTGGTGAAATAATTTTTACTGTTAAGAAATCTTTGCGTCTTTGCGTCTTTGCGCCTCTGCGTTGAACTTCTTGGCCTCTGCGTTGAAATTCCTATGCATCCATCTCCCTGGCTATCGCCGCGACGGCCCGCCGGTAGCGTGACTTGGCTGCTTCCGGCGAGACGCCTAACGCGCCGGCGACCTGCTCAAAGGGCAGTCCCTCGGCGAAGCGCAGCAGGAGCACCTCCTGGTAGTGAGCCGGTAACCGCTGCAGGGCGACCCGCACCAGCGCACATTCCTCCCAATTGTCGCGCACCGCTGGGCTGTCCAGATCCTCGTCGAAGGCGGTCGCCTCCGGCCGGCGGTTCCGCCCCCGGTAATAATCCGCGACCTTGTGGCGACTGATGGCGGCGATCCAGGTGCGAAAAGAGGACTGCTCCCGGTAACGCCGGATGCCCCGCACCGCCGCTACGAATACCTCCTGGGTCACGTCATCCACCGCCTCTGGCGGAAGCCGCGCCAGCAACCGGTTATAGACGACGGGCAGGTAGCGATTGCACAGTACATCGAAAGCTGCCCGGTCGCCGGCGCGGGCCAGCTTCGCCAGCGCTTCGTCCGGGAGGGAATCAGGATGTCCACTCATATCTATAGTCGCTTGAATGACCGGAAACGGGTCGCTTCACGAAGGGGATGCGGATTTTTGAAGAGGAATGGGACACGGATTTCACGGATGAAGAAAGAAATGGGACACGGATTAACACAGATGAACACGGATTTTTAAACCTCCGAGGTTTGAGCAGTGTTTGTAAATCTCGGAGGTCTGATTGTAGGAATGTGCCCTGTTTCCTTACTGGAACGTAAAGTTTCCTTACTGGAACGTGATCGTTTCCTTACTAGAACGTGATCGTTTCCTTACTGGAACGTAAAGTTTCCTTACTAGAAACTTTACCACTCGGCCATCCCCAGGTAGAGAATGAAATGTATCCTTGAGGACGCAGATAAAGAAAGAGAAAAATCCGTGTGTATCCGTGAGAATCCGTGTCCCCAAGTTAAGAGCGACTGAAGTCGCTACTACGGCCCGGTTATTTTCGAGGCAGCTACACTGGCAAGTCAAAAGCCCCGTTCATGGGGCTAGCCGGCTCGGCCCCGGTTGTCATTCCGAGCCAACGGAGCGCTAGCGACGCGCCTGCGAGGAATCTGCCACTTCCGCCTTAAAATTTTCAGAGACGCTAGAGATTCCTCGCTGGCGTGCTCCGCGCGTTGCGCGTTGCCCTGGCTCGGAATGACAAATCGCATACACTGCTCCCCGAATCACGGCGTCACCATGGCCCCGCGCCAGCCTGGCCGTTTATTTTCGGAGCAGCCACAAACGGGCACGGTTGGGTAGTCGCTGAGCCGCTAAGACGCTGGGACGCTACAACGTTGAGCCGCACCAATCACTAATCACCGGTTACCAGTCACTGACTTATTTTTGGAGCAGATCCATGTTTATCCGTGAAATCCGTGTCCCCAAGGTAAGAGCGACTGAAGTCGCCACTACGGTTGCGGGAGATCCAAAGGCCGCCGTAGTAACGACTTTAGTCGTTCAATTGGCACTACTAGAAATCGCGGCTACTTTTCAACCGCAAAACAAAAATCTTGGCGTCTTTGCGCCCTTGCGCCCTTGCGTCTTTGCGTTAAAAAACTCGTGTTTATCTGTGAAAATCCGTGTCCCCAAGAGAAGGCCGCTCGATGACCAGGTCGTAAGGCTTGCGGCACCAGAACCGCTGCTGCTGGGGCCGCCAGCAGGCCACCGTGCGCCGGCGGTGAACGTACTTGACCAGCGACCCCTCTTCAGTGGTGAGCCGGACCTGCGCGACGCGCGGCCGCCACAGACGACGCACCACGCCGCTGGCCCGCAGGAAGCGATAGGGCCACCCCACCACCGGCAGGATGCACCTGCACAGGGGCAGGTAATGTACCCACAGCTGCCCGGCGCGCCCGCCCCAGACGCGGCGTATCTTGCCATCCCGCTGCACGAGAGAGACGCGCCCAACCAGGTTTTCGGCGCGGACCGGCTCCGAGTCAGGGTACGCTCTGGAATCACCCTGGGTGACAAGCCCCGCCACTGTCCGGCCTTG
>JAUWHU010000355.1 GCA_030605705.1 Thermoflexia bacterium
GCCACGCTCTGCAGGAAGACCAACATATTTTCCAGTTCACTGAGCCGTCCGGAGGTGGCATTGGAGAGGATGCCGCGTTCTGCCAGCCCATCGCGGGTCATGCGGGTGAGGGCCAACAGCCGGGCGAAGGCCTCCGGGTTCGGCTCAACGTAGCCCCGGACAGGAGGTTCTTCGGGAGCTCCGCCGCCCAGCTCGGCCATCACCTGCTTGGCGTAGAGGATGGTGTCGTGTTTGAGCTCCGTCCAGCTGCCTAAGGCGGTCTGCAAGTCCTTGCGCGCCCAGGCCGGCGTCTGCATGAAGGGCGGATAGGCATCTCCCTTGGGCGATGTGAGCGGCTGCAGGGCATAGAGCCAGTTCCAGTAGAGGTTCTGCGTCCAGCTGTCGCTCTCCAGTGAGGAAATTTCACCCTGAATTTTCGCCAACTGCTCGTCGTAATGCTCGTAATCGGTTTCGCCCATCTCATCCAGGAGGGTGTAAGCTTCGGCGCTTCCCATTGCGGCGAAGACGTCCAGCCCTTTGGGAAGCCAGCGCTCGTGGCCGAAAGTACCGACTTCGCGCCAGATAAGCTGCTCAAAGATGTAGGCATCTAAGACGAAACGCTGCCCCATGAAGCGGAAGCCCTGGGTGGCCTCTTCCTCATCCTCCCAGATATAAACCCACATGGAGTTGATCTGGGGCGGCGGCAGCTGCCGGGCGGACGCGATGAAGGCGTTCAAGCGGTCATCGTCGGCCAGCAGCGCGAGAGCGGGTAAGGGGCCGTAGATGGCATCCATCAGCGGGCCGTACTCGTGGAAGCTCAGGTCATCGGATTTGCCGACCAAGAAGACGGTCGGGTCGTAGATATTGGCCCACAACTCGGTCGCCGGGGTGCCGTTAACCTGGGTCTGGCGGATGATGCGGGTCATCAGCAAAGCCAGACAGGTCTCACGGGTGTGCTTGAGTCGTAAATTGATGCGCCCATACCACATCATAGCGCGAAAGTAGCGCTTGAGTTGCTCATCGCGGGTGTAGTGGCCGCGCGGCACGTACTGGCTGTAGTCCTCGCAGTAGAATTTTTCCGCCTGCTCCGGCGTAGCATCGGGATCGCAAAACAATCCCTCCTCGAAAGCCTCCGGCAGGGAGAGCAGCGGGGACATGTCAATGCCGCCGTGGGCGGCGATGAGCGCAAGTTCAGCGTTGACCTCGGCGGCAACAGGGCCGGGGACAGGCGGCGGGGTCTCCATGATGAGCTGTTGCGCCACGACGAAGTAGCCCCAGACCTGGCGCGCGCTCTCCTCCAGCGACGTGCCTTGCGCTTCATGATATTGCGCCTCGGCAGACTCGACCAGCGCGTTGCTCAACGTCTCCAGTGTGGGAGCCAGCGAATCCCTTTCCAGGTCACGCAGCAGCTTATCGAACAGCAGGTGATAGACGTGATAGACGGAATCGGTGGTGACGAAAACGGGCAAATCCTCGTAGCGGGTGGCTTCATAGAGCTGGAAGAATTCGAGCCAGTCGCCGGGCGTGACGACAAAGCCATTTTCACCGAGCAGCGCGGCCTGCGCCGGACTGAAGGTAAACGCATCCTCGTTAGTGAGACTGTTCAGGGCCACGGGGAGAACGTAGGAGCTATCGTAGAAACTATCCGGCAGAGCCACCGGCACTTCCTGATAGAGGGCCGCGAAGCCGGAGGGCCGCACCTGCACAGAAACCGGGGTCACAGCGGGCGTGAGGTCCGGCTCCTGTGTGGGGGGCGGTGGCAGAGGGGTGCTGGTCGGAGAAGGCAGCGGCTCGACGGTGGCCGGCGGCTCAACAGTGACCACCGTCGGCGCAGGTGTAGTGGGGCCGGGGACCAGGAACTCGCAAGCCAACAGACTCAGCGCCAACATCGCCAACAAAACCAGACGCGGCAGACGAGATGTCTTCTTTTCCATCGCACACTCTCCTTTTTCTATCCAATGACTTAACGTACTAAAATCTCGGGCCGGTCATCCCCGTCCAAATCGCTCACCAGCAACGCGCCGAACCGGCCGGGCGGGCTGCGCCAATCCAGCGTAAACCCAAACCCGTTCCAATGCCAGACAGCGACAGTGCGCGCCGGCCCCTCGCGCCCCGTGGTGTAGTCGCCTTCCAACGCCACCAGCTCGCGCC
>JAUWHU010000201.1 GCA_030605705.1 Thermoflexia bacterium
ATTTTGACGCTGATGGAGAGTGGATTGCCTTTAATCATGCCTCTTTCAGTCGCCGCATCCCAGTAAGCGTGATTGAGAAAAGATAGATGCGTCGCCCCAGAATAAATCACGGTGGTAACTGCATTTGTACCGGCTTGCACAGTTGGACGTCGCTTCGGCGCGCGATACGATTGCGTGGGTGTGGGAGCACGGGATGCTCGATGATTAGGGCGCGTCTACGTAATTTCCACGATGACAAACCGCTGGAAATCGGATAGAGTAGATATGCGGGTCGTGGCGCAAGGGCAGCAGCGGTGGACGGCGAAGCAAATTGCGCGCATCTTGTATTGGCAGACAGAGGTGCTGGGGCCGTGGGAGAGCCTGACCGAGCGAGAACGGGAGGTATTGATGTTGATAGCCGCTGGACAGAGCAACCAACAAATCGCTGAGGCGTTGACCGTCAGCGAACGCACGGTGGAGACGCACGTCGGGAACCTACTGGGTAAGCTGGCAGTCGCTTCACGTACCGCAGCCGCAACGTGGGTCTGGCGGCACGGTTTGACTGAAGGAACGGGCCTGAGACCCGTCCCCGGTGTTGCTTTTGATGGTGATGAGGGAACGCTTGGTTAAGATAGGCGCACATGGACGAGCTCATCGTGGAGTTCAACGAGAGGGTGGGGTTGGTGAAGTAGCATAACAAAATATCGCCAAAAACAAAATCCGGCATCTTTAGGCGTGTCTGGGGGCTTCCCCGGCACAGCTCAGAGATGCCGGATTTATTGTGTGCGTTGAGCTTATCCCATTTTTCGGTATAATAAAAACGTACTCATTTTGAGAGGAGGATATTGTGAAACCGAGTGTGCCACGGCAAGTTAATAACCTACCCTGGAAATTGATACTTGCTGGCATCCTGGCCTACGCAGGACTGGGACAGATCACGCACTTCATCCCCAACCCGATGATGCCAGAAGCCAGCTTAGCGTTGAACATGGTTGTTCCGGTCATCATCGGCTACTTCGGTGGCTCCGTGGCCGGTGGGATCGTCGGGCTGCTGGGAACCACCTTGAATTACTTCGCCAAAATCCCCTTCCATGGCCCGGATGCTTACGAGCTGGTGGCCATCCTGCCGCACACGGCGATGGGCGCAGTCGCCGGCTTGCGCTCACTGGAACATAGCCGTATCGGTACGGCCCTTACTATTGTGGTAGGACATGGTCTCAATATTGCCGGTTTCTTGTTGGTGGGATTGTTTCCCCTCACGGTGTTGAAAGAAATACCTTTTTGGACGGGATTGCTGACAGAAACGATGGTGGATGTCATCTTCATCGCCATCTTCATCGGGCTGCAACGTTGTTATCGGACAGAGGGAGGCGGATTCGCCAAACAACGTCTGGGCGCGCACCGGTTTTGGTTGTTAAGCGGCTTGAACGCTGCGTTGGTACTGTTCCTTAGCTTGAGCTACCTGAAAGGCGTCTCCTTAGCCGGCCATCTCTTTGTCCTGCCGGTGATCTTCGCAGGAATGACGTTAGGGTTTTTGGAGGCCTGGCTCACGGCCATTCTTTTGAGTCTTGTCCTGGGAAGCGCCTTGCTGCAGGGAGGCGTAGCCGATGCTGCGCAGGAGGTCTCTCGGGTACTCATGTTGAACATTGTGGCGTTGGCCGTCGGGGAACTTGCCGACAACATCCAACAACAACAACAGCTGGTCCACACACAGATGTTGAAATTGGAGAAAGCTTACGCCACGCTAACGAAGGCCGACCGGCTCAAGGCCGATATGATTCGGAATATCTCCCACGAGTTGCGCACCCCCCTCGCCCTGGTCTTGGGGTACGTGGAAATGCTGTTGGATAAAACCTGGGGCGCTCTGCCCCCCGACCAGCAATCTGTGGTAGATCTTGTCCAAGAACACGCGCGGCGACTGGTACAGATTGTGGAACGGATCACAGTGCTTCACGAAGTCGAATACGGGTATTTGACCTGGCACTCCGTCCCCCTGGAAACGATGGTCCGCCGTCTGGTCAAAGATTATCAAGATAAAGTAGCCACGCAAGGGTACACGTTCAACCTCAACGTGAAAGGCCCCATTCTTCACCTGTACGGGGATACACAGTATCTGGGGCAGGCGATCGAGACGTTATTGGATAACGCGATAAAATTCAGCCCTGACGGCGGGGATGTGGATGTCCGCTTGTGGGTAGAGGATCAACGGGTCTTTTTCTCGGTACAGGATCATGGCATCGGTATTCCACCGGAGCAACAGGAGCGGCTTTTTCAGCGTTTCTCCCAAGGGGATGGCTCGACGACACGCCGTTTTGGCGGCCTGGGCATAGGGTTGGCCCTGGCGAAAGAGGTGATCCAGGCACATGGAGGGGACGTTTTGGTGGAAAGCCAACTCGGCAAAGGGAGCACATTCGGCTTCTGGCTGCCCGCGCGGCAGAAAGAGCAGTAGCCGCTTCATTCCCGATCAACCGGAGGTATCCGTGAAAGATGAAGTGACGGCCATGCTGGATCTGATACGCGCGCGCGGCATCTGCGACCCGGCGGTATTGGGCGCGCTGGAGCGGGTTCCCCGCCGGCATTTCGTTCCCCCAGACCTGGATCGCCGAGCCTGCGGCGATTATCCCCTGCCCATCGGACACGGGCAGACCATCTCCCAGCCTTACATTGTGGCCTTGATGACATTGGCGTTGGAACTGGAGCGTGGGGATCGCGTCCTGGAGATCGGCACCGGCTCCGGCTACCAGGCGGCCATCTTAGCCGAGATGGGGATGGAGGTCTACACGTTAGAGGTCGTTCCTGCGCTCTACGAGGAAGCCCAAGCACGGCTGGTCGCGTTGGGCTACACCCAGATACATTGCCGGTTGGGAGATGGTCACGCAGGCTGGCTTGAATACGCGCCTTACCAAGGCATCATCGCCACCGCCGCCCCTGAAGAAATCCCCCCGTCGCTGGTTGAGCAACTGGCGGAAGGTGGCCGGCTGATCATCCCTGTGGGCCCTCGGAATGGCTACCAGACCCTCTGGAAAGTTATCAAAGTCGCGGGGCGGTTGGTGAAAATTGACCTCGGCGGCGTGGCCTTCGTGCCCTTCGTGTAGATTCTTGCTTACACCCCTGGACGGAACATCGTCAGCAGCCGCTTTCCCTGGATCTGCCGGAACGTCGCGCCCTGGCTGATGCTGAGCCGAGCAGCGGCAGGGTTCACGATGTGCGTGCCGGAGATGGCATCCACGCCACTCTCGAAGAGCAGGGGAGAGAGGGGCGTGGTGCCGCCCAGCACGACCACGTAAGATTCGGGATGGCAGAAGGAGATCAGCTCATCGAAGGTGTGGTTCAAGAGCGAGGTGCCGGTCAAGGCGACCACATCAGCCTGGGGTAGCAGCTCCGGCGCGCGCGCGGCGGGGATGTCACCCTCGCGGGGGTTCAGCTCCAGGACCCACAGCGTGCCGGCGATTTCGCGGATGCGTGGGGTGAAGGGGAAGTGGCCTATGATGGCGACCCGTTTGCCCGCGCCCTGCTCGGCGATGACATCGGCGGCGTTGATCTCCACGCAAGCCTCCACGTCCACGTCTAACAGCGCGTTGAGCGTCGCCAATCCCACGCTGGCTTCCAACAGGCTCTCCGACTGAGCCAGACCCACCAGGTCCGCCACGGAATATTCCAGCAAGAAACCGGCGTCGCGGACAGGAGGGCGTTTGCCATGATGGTGATCGTCGCCATCCTCGCCGTGGAGGGTAGAGGACATTCCAGCGCGGCTTTCCCCCCCCAGTTCGATGCTCACCAGGGTCCAGTACATCCCTATGTGAACGTCCCGCGGGCGCGCGCCCCGCGCGTTCTCGGCCACCTGTTCCAGTAAAGCGTCAAGTATCGGCATAGATGATTCCTCCTTGAATTTGTTAGAATTGTTCCTCAATAAAAACGGTAAGCTTTTGGACACGGCTCATACGGATTTTCCCTTGTTTTTTACAAAAATATCCGTGTCCAATTTTCGGCTTCATTTATTCAGGAGCAACTCTGTTAGTTTGCACAGTGGCAAAAGTGACACGTCTATTCCCAAAGGCTCTAAGCCCCCGTCCCCGGGGGCGGGTTGACGAGGAAACTTGCCCAGGGGACGCCCCCGAGACGGGGGCTGGGAGCAGTGTGAGTGCGTCTTTTGCCCCAATGCGTTAGTTCATTGATTGGGTGCGGCCCGACTCTCACTATATACCAACATTCCTCTAAATACAAGTTGAACTTCAGGCCAGATACGTTTCTATGGGGGATGACTTGCGCCCTTACAAGAGCCGGCGTCTGGTGCTGAAACGTCGCTGCGCCGGTTTTTCGTGGTTGACAAATTGGGGGAGTTGTGTATACTTTCACCGCCTGCGGGGAGGAAATCTTGACCCACTAAGGCGGTATGCTATAATGCAAACGCCGATGTAGCTCAACGGCAGAGCATCCGCCTTGTAAGCGGAGGGTTGTGGGTTCGATTCCCACCGTCGGCTTATCGTGGGCAGATACCCAAGTGGCCAAAGGGGGCTGACTGTAAATCAGCTGGCTGAGCCTTCGGTGGTTCGAATCCGCCTCTGCCCACCTTTTTCGTGCCCATGTAGCTCAGCCGGTAGAGCACTTTCTTGGTAAGAAAGGGGTCCTCGGTTCAAGTCCGAGCATGGGCTTGGATAAATTAGGCTCTTTGGGAATTCGCGTGGTCGAGTTAAAATTAACCACGGATTTCACGAATTAGCACGGAAAAAAGTAAAAAATCCGTGTAATCCGTGCGTAGTGTGGGCAGGCAGTGCCCACTAATCTGTGGTGAAAAATTTACGTCGCGTGGCACTTACCACGCCAAGTCCCAGAGACCCATAAATTACAGCGTTTGCGGTGCGGTACACAATTTCTGACACAGGCGAGTAGCTCAATTTGGCAGAGCAACGGTCTCCAAAACCGTAGGTTGCGGGTTCGATTCCTGCCTCGCCTGCCTTCAAATTACCAAACACCGTTGCAGTAGCGACGGTGTTTTCAAGTGTTAAAGAACTCTAATATTAT
>JAUWHU010000248.1 GCA_030605705.1 Thermoflexia bacterium
CTCCGCCAGCCCCAGTCCACGCAGCAGTGCCTCGGCAAGCCCCTTGAGATCGAAGTAGTCCAGCGGCGCGCGGTCAGTTTCTTGCCACCAGCGGCCCTGGCGCGGGCCGGTGAGCAGGATGGATAAATGACGCGGCTCGGCCACGCCGGTCTGCGCAGTCTCCTGATCCGGCTTGCCCACCTGGTAGTAGACGCGCCCCACCTCGAAGATGGCGCAACGTTCCAGATAGCGCAGATTGCTCCAGGCGGTGCGCAGCCCCCCCGGCAGCAACGTCCGCCGCATTTGCGCGCGTTCCGGCGAGAGATTGTTACGCAGCGTCACCGGCTTGCCGGGGAGCTCCAACGTTTCCGCCGGAGATGGCTGCAGCCGGCCCTCGTCCGCCGGGTCTATCAGTGAGTAGGTGATGACCTCGTCCAATCCCAGGCCGGCTAAGATGTCGCGCACGCGTTCCTCGCCCTCCAGGGCGACGTTACGGCGCAGCGGCGGCAGGCTTTCTGCGATAAGGGTGCGCGGGAAGCGGTCGTAACCCCAGATGCGGGCGACTTCCTCGACCAGGTCTACGGGGCGACGCGCA
Source organism: Thermoflexia bacterium (assembly GCA_030605705.1). Taxonomy (GTDB): domain Bacteria; phylum Chloroflexota; class Anaerolineae; order B4-G1; family SLSP01; genus JAUWHU01. The sequence goes on from JAUWHU010000248.1 coordinate 575, forward strand.
TCCAGGCGATAGGACGGCACGGTGACGCGCCACTCCTCGGCGGTTCCCTCGATGTCGAACTCCAACGCGGTGAGGATGCGCCGCTGCTCCGCCGGCGGAATCGCCACGCCTAAGATGCGGTCGGCCAGCGCGGGCCGGTAACTCAGCGTTACGCGCTCCGGTTTGCCGGGGTAGAGGTCGCCGATGGTTGCCGCGACGGTTCCGCCGGCCAGTCCCGCCATCAATTCGGCGGCGCGGGCCGCCGCCACGAGCGCGAGTTCCGGGTCTACGCGCTTGCCGAAGCGCGCGCCCGATTCGGTGGAGAGTTTGAGCAGCTGTCCGGTGCGGCGGATGTTGAGGAAATCGAAGGCCGCTGCCTCCAACAGAATATCCCGTGTGGATTCAGTCACCTCGCTCTCCAGGCCGCCCATCACGCCGGCCACGGCTAATGGCCCACCGCCGTCGGTGATGAGGAGCATCTCGCCATCGAAGGTGCGCGTTTCGCCGTCCAAAGTCGCCAGCTGCTCGCCCTCGGCGGCGCGGCGCACGATTATGGTAGGCTCGCTCCCGCCGGGCTGTGCGCGCAGGACGTGATAGTCGAAGGCGTGCAGCGGCTCGCCCAGCTCCAACATCACGTAGTTGGTGATGTCCACGATGTTGTTGATGGGCCTCATTCCGGCGCGGCGCAAGCGCGTCTGCATCCACAGCGGCGAGGGGCCGACGCGCGCGCCACGGATCAGCGTGGCGGTGTAGCGCGGGCAGAGGTCGGGGTCGGCGATCTCTAAGGCGATGAAACCCGGTTGCTCGCTCGCCGTCAGACCCAGGCGCGCGGCGGCCTCCAGCGGGGCGCGCTTCAGCGGGCGATCCAGCAGCGCGGCGATCTCGCGGGCGACGCCGTAGACCGCTTGCAGGTGGCCGAACGGCCCTTTGATGTCGAAGTCCAGGACGTAGTCGCCCAGGACATCCACCAGAGGGACGCCCACCGGCGTGGCGTCGGGCAGGTAGATGATGTCGGTTTGTTCTTCCGCCAGGCCCAGCTCCTTTTCGGAACAGACCATCGCGCGGGAGGGCACGCCGCGAATTTTGCTCGGCTTGAGTTTGCGCTTCTTCCAGCCCTCGGCGTGGCCGTCGTAGAGTGTCGCCCCTTGCCAGGCGAAGGCGACTTTGAGGTGCAGGTCGCTCTCGCCCTTGCGGGCGTACAGGCTCGGCGCGCCGGTCACGGCGACCTCGTGCTCCTCGCCGCCGTAATTCACCTCGACCAGCACCAACCGGTCGGCGTCAAGGTGGGGGTACACGGCGAGCACCTCGGCGGTGAGAATCTTCTCCAGGTCCCAGGGCAATTCCGCGCCGGGATGGCCGATGGGTTCAACGGATTCCACTTCGAGGCCGGCCAGGTCCAGCCGTTGGCGCAGCTCGTCAATGGGAACGTCTTTGATGTTTACGTAATCGTTAATCCAGGATAATGGGATTTTCATAGGTGTTACTCCTCAGGTTAGCGTCTCAGCGTTGCAGCGTGTCGGCGTCTCAGCGTTGCAGCGTGTCGGTGTCTCAGTTTGTTTTGCGTCCGGCGCGAATTTGCTTGTCGAGACTGTTAATTAAGCCTTGCAGAACTTTCCCGGTTTCTTGGCACAAATCCATCAATGGTTTCCTTTCCTCGTCAGGAAGATAGTCCAAACGCTTGGTGAGATGGATGTAATATTCTACCTCGCTCAACGAGCCACGGGCTTGATGCAAGAAACGCCGGAAGTCTACCAGCGTATGGCGACCACTTCCCTCCGCAATGTTGGCCGCGACGGAAACCGCCGCGCGCCGCGTTTGAGAGATCAAACCATAACGTTCGTCGGCTGGAAAATGACTGGTCGCCTGATAAACCATGACGACCAAATCGTCCGCTTTTTGCCATGCCAACAATTTCCTAAAATCTCGCATATACTCTACTCCTCCGTAAGGCTGTGTCGCTGCGACGCCATGCCGCTGAGACGCTGCGACGCTGTACTGCTAAAATTGCCTCAAAAACCGCAAATCATTCCCGTAGAAGTAGCGGATGTCCTTGACGTGGTATTTCATCATGGCGGGCCGCTCGACGCCCAGGCCAAAGGCGAAGCCGCTCCATGCGGCGGGATCGTAGCCACCGTTCTCCAGCACGACAGGGTGTACCATCCCTGCGCCGCAAATCTCCAGCCAACCGGTGTATTTGCAGACGGGGCAGCCTTTGCCACCGCAGAGGATGCAGTCTATGTCCACCTCGATACTTGGCTCGGTGAAGGGGAAGTAGGAGCTGCGCACGCGCGTCTGGCGTTCCGCGCCGTAGAACAGGCTCGTGAACTGCCTCAGCGTGCCGATGAGATCGGTCATGGTGATGTTGCGACCCACCGCCAGTCCCTCAATCTGGTAGAACTGGTGCTCGCTGCGCGCGGTGATCTGCTCGTAGCGGTAGCACTTGCCCGGCAGGATCACGCGGAGCGGTTCGGGCGCGCGTTCGCGCATCGCGCGGATCTGTCCCGGCGAGGTGTGAGTGCGCAGCAGACGTTGATCATCCACCCAGAAAGTGTCCCACATATCGCGCGCCGGGTGGTAGGCCGGGATGTTGAGCAGGTCGAAGTTGTACGTTTCCAGTTCCACATCGGGCGACTCGTAGACCTCGAAGCCCATCCGCGCGAAGATGTCGTAGAGCTGGCGCAGCGTCTGCGTGGTGAGGTGCAAGTGTCCCGGCGTGACGGGACGGCCCGGCAGCGTCACGTCAACCGCGCCGCCGGCCAGTTCGCGGGTGAGTTCGGCGTGTCGCATTGCCTGGGCGCGGGTCGTGTAGATCGCCTCCAGTTCCTGTTTGATGACGTTGATGCGCTGCCCGAAAGCCGGACGTTCCTCCGGGGGCAACTTGCCGATGGAGCGCGTCTGTAATGTCACCGCGCCCTTGCGGCCCAGGGTGCGTTTCTCCCACGCCTCCAGCTCTTCCCGCGTCGCAGCCTCGTCCAATGCTTGCAGCGCTGCGGTGCGGATCTGTTCCAGTTCATCGAATAAGCTCACAATTTACCTCCTCATAATGAAAGCCCTCACCGCAGACCGTAGGTGTGGGCAGGCAGTGCCTACAAACAGAGATCGCTGAGATTTTCGCAACTTACAATTCCAGGTTAGGTATTCTCTCGTTTGTGGTGAGGTTGGAGAGTGCCGGCTGATGGCTTCTCACTCCTCACTCCTCATTCCTCATTCCTCTAATTCGGCGGTTGGTCTAGGCCGCCAGTCGCTTTCATTGGCGCGGGTGACTGTAAGCAATCATACCCACTCCTCTTCCAGGCAGGCGATCTGGCGTTCGTGCTCGCGCG
>JAUWHU010000053.1 GCA_030605705.1 Thermoflexia bacterium
GGAGGAGGCAGTCGCACCGTGGATGTGCATGTGCGCTGGCTACGGGAGAAAATCGAGACTGATCCTGCCCATCCTGACCGCATCATCACCGTGCGCAGCGTCGGCTACCGCTTCGAGGGATAACCAATGTTCCGCAGCATCCGCTGGCGCATCGCCATCCCCTACACCGCTCTCATCCTGCTGGCGACGGCGGCGCTGACCGTTTACTTCTCCGGCTTCATGCGCCAGACTCACCTGGCCGACCTGCGCGCCCAGCTGACGTCCGAGGCCCGGTTGGTAGGAGAGGCCGTCGCACCACTGCTGGTTGAGGGGGGAACGGTCGAAACCATTGACCCCCTGGTCAAACGCTGGGGCGAGTTACTCGAAGCCCGCGTGACGGTCATCCGCGCCAGCGGGGTGGTGCTGGGCGATTCCCACGAGCACCCGGCGGCGATGGGAAACCACCTAGGCCGGCCGGAAGTGCAGCAAGCTCTGGCCGATGGCCTGGGAATCAGCACCCGCCACAGCCGGACGATGGACTACGAGATGCTGTACGTCGCCGTCCCGGTGGAGGCCGACGGACAGATAATGGGGATCGCCCGCGTTGCCTTGCCCCGGACCCGGATTGAGACCAGTGTGGCCCGTCTCCGCTGCACCGTCGTGGTCGCCTCTCTGCTCACGGCCCTGCTGGCCGGACTGCTGGCATTGCTCATCGCCGGGCAACTGACCCGCTCACTGCGAGGATTAACCCACCTGGCCGAACGTTTGGCGCGTGGCGACCTGGACGGGCGCATCTATCTCTCCTCTCAAGACGAGGTGGGCCGGCTGGCCGATGCCTTCAACCGCATGGCAACCGAGATTCAGACGCAGATGGAGAGTCTGGCCGACCAACGGAACGCGCTGACCGCCGTGCTGACCCACATGGCAGATGGCGTCGTCATCACCGGCGAGGAGATGCGGGTGCGGCTGATGAATCCCGCCGCTGCCCGGATGCTGGGCCTTTCTGAGGGCGCAGCCACAGGGGAGAGTTTCGTTGCCGTGGCCCGCGATCACCAGGTGGTCGAGCTCTGGCGCCGCTGCCAGGAGAGCGGCGAGGAACAGAGCGAAACGGTCGAGATAGTGGGGCAAGGCCCTTTCCTGCGGGTAGTCGCTACCCCCCTGCGCGGCACGCCTCAAACCGGTTGCCTGGTGCTGCTCCAGGATTTGACCCAGATACACCGGCTGGAGACAGTGCGGCGGGATTTTATCAGCAATATCTCTCACGAGCTGCGCACCCCCCTGGCCTCATTGAAGGCGTTGGTAGATACGCTGTACAACGGGGCGCTGGATGATCCCCCGGCAGCCCGGCGTTTTCTGGAGCGGATGGAAACCGAGGTGGACGCACTGACGCAGATGGTGCGTGAGTTGCTGGAGCTCTCCCGTATCGAATCGGGCCAGGTGCCGCTGCACTTGGAGCCTACCCTCGTGAGCGATATCGTGCTCCCCCCAGTGGAACGGTTGCGTCTTCAAGCTGAACGCGCCGGCCTGCGCCTCACCGTTGACCTGCTGCCCGGACTGCCCCTGCTCCTGGCCGACGCGGAGCGGATGCGGCAGGTGTTCACCAACCTGATCCACAACGCCATCAAATTCACGCCGCCTGAAGGCCAGGTAACCATCTCAGCAAAAGCAAACGGGGACGCAGTGATCATCTCAGTAACGGACAGCGGCGTGGGCATTTCCTTCGACGACCTGCCCCGCATCTTCGAGCGCTTTTACAAGGCCGACCGTGCCCGCAGCGGTGGCGGCACCGGCCTGGGTTTGGCCATCGCCAAACACATCGTCCTGGCCCACGGCGGGCGCATCTGGGCCACAAGCGTAGAGAGGGAAGGCGCCACTTTCTACGTAGCCCTCCCGGCCTTAACACCCCGTTAACAAAACCATAACCCCTCGTTAAACTCCCCCTAAAATACCCTTAACACCGGTGTGATACAATCCGTCTCAGAAGGTAAGAGACGGATTTTTTCTTGTGCCACGAACTTGCGCTTAACCTTCTATTCGGAAATTTGACTGAGGAGCAGTATGATTCATCTCACAGGTGCAACGCGAGAGTTGGCGATAGCCACGTCTCAGGCGAAAACCATCAAGGTTGCAGATATGAGGCCAAAGAAGTTGCGGCCACCACATTCTTCTTACGCTCACCTGATGACGATGTTGGCCCAGGGGTGGCAGATCGAACCACCTGTCTATGTTCGCCTCCGCTGGCAGTCGCGTTCGCGCTCGAAGGAGATAAAGGAAGGGAATGCCTGCCATTTTGTCCTCTGGCACGGGGATAAGGTCAACCTGGTCAGTGTGCGCGAT
>JAUWHU010000291.1 GCA_030605705.1 Thermoflexia bacterium
GGGGATGCGCAGCTCGTGCATCTTGGGCCGCAGATCGGTGTGGTGCAAATCATGGATGCTGGTACAGAAAGATTCCATGGTGGTGCTGGAAATATCTCGCTCAAACATCGCGTACCACATCCGCCAATCCTGCGCGAAGAAGCGAGAGGCTATCTTCACTCCAAAGGAGAACAGGGTAGGCAGCTTATAGAGCACCCAGGCAATCTGCCGATTCCCCGCAAGTTTGAGCGGCAGGGCCAATCCCGTGCCCACCACCGGCGAGCCGGTGACCGCGACTTTAGAGACGCGCTCAGGATGAGTCAAGGATAGGCTCAACGAAACCGAACCGCCCATGGAATGTCCTACGACCGGGGTCCGCTTCAGCCCCATGCGCTCCATGAACTGATCCACCATTTCCACATATTCGGCGATGGTAAAGGTTCCCCGTTTGGCAGAATCGCCAAATCCCCAAAAGTCCAGGGCATAGGTCTTGTACTTGTCCCCCAAATACCTCATCGTGGGAAGCCAGTACTCCCACGACCCCAGCCAGCAATGGAGCAGGATGACCGGTTTCCCTCGGCCAGCCGTCTCGTAGTGGACAATTCCTTGATCTGTAACGATGGAGCTCATCTCAAGCCACCTCGGCCCTTAAACTTAGCTCTATCATATCACAAACTTCAGCGCTTCACGCAAATAGCCCGTTGCAGTTTGGTTAAAAAACGGTTACTCATCTGCATGATCCATGATGTCCAGGATAGAGTAAAGTAACTCTAACAATACCTGCTTGACGCTTTCCCGTTCACAAGCCACACAGGGCACAACTTTGACATCTGGTTCCACTTTTAGAACAATGCGCAGGTCTTCCGGGGGCCAGGAATCGTCCAGGTCCTGTTTGTTAGCCGCCACGATGTAGGGGACAGGCGAATAATTGCGGAACGTGTCGAGAATGCGCTGCGCCTCGCGGAAGGTTTCCGGGCGGTTGCTATCCACCAGCACTACAAAGCCTAACATCCCCTCGGAGAGGATCTCCCACATAAAATCGAACCGCCGCTGGCCGGGCGTCCCAAACAGATATAGGATCAGTTCGTCATCAACGGTAATGCGGCCAAAATCCATCGCCACGGTTGTGGCGTTTTTGATGCGTTCCGCCTCGCGCGAGATTTTTCGCTCCGTAGAAACCACGTCAATTTCGCTGACGCTCTGGATAAACTCCGTCTTGCCCGCCGAGAAAGGCCCCGTGACTACGATCTTCACTGTCTGCATTGACTACAGCTCCCGGATCCGGTCTATCAACTTACGAATCAAATTGCGCTTCACAGCGGGACGGCGCATTTGAGGAGCGGCACGCGTCCTCTCCTCGGCCCCGCCACGGACACCGGCGGTCGGCACAGCAGGAACAACACGCGGACGGCGGATAATCTCCACCAGGCCCGCCTGGAGCAAGCTATAAGCAATCTTGCGGATTTGAAACTCGCTCATATTATTGTACTGTGCGATCTGACAAATCGTATTGCGGGGGTTCACGAAAGAGATCACTCGCCATTCCTCTACCGTGAGATTAATATCGCGCAGCGGTGTCGTAGGACGTTCGGCAAATTTAAGCGCCACATCCAGCTCCGGGACCTCTTCCTGGAGCCGCTCCCATTCCTTGAGACGCCGGCTCCCTTCCATGATGATGTTCTCCAACGCAATCGAGGTCGTCATCCGTCCCTGAATGGGGAGTTGCGCCGGCTCAAAGCGGAAATTTCCCTCGTTCCACGAAAAAATACGGTAGACCAGGTCGAGGGCATGACGCTGGACGCTCTGGGTGACATCCTGCTGTTGGATGTGACCCGCCTGGATCAACATCAAGGCGATGTCGCGGTCTGACTTGCCCGCCATGTTCCGCTCAATCACCCGGGCCTGTTCCGCCGTCAGCTTCCCCGATTCCTGCAAGAGAATAGGGAGGCTCACCTCGCGCCCTTCCAGTGAAGCGTAGATCATCTTCCCCTCACGGAAGCACAGGTAGCCCTTCTCCTCGGTTTTTTCCAGGTACAGCGTCCCTGTCTTGCGAGCCAGATTGATGAGATTCAGCAATTGGGTGATGCCAAAATCTTTTAGATTGCCTTTTAGCGCCATGTCCGACCATCCTTGTTCCCGATTTCAAGGGGAAATGCGCCTCCATTGAAAGGCTTTTAGGGGAGCACTCCCATCCCTGGTTGACCACATTGGTTTTAGCAAGTTAGCAGCTTGCCGTTGAGCAACTCAGTCACGTTTTAAGGCCTTTAGCCAGCCTCTAAAACAGTTAGCCGTGCCAATTGCGGGCTAACTCGCTGGTCGCAATTACTATGGTCAACTACTTTGCCCGGATTTCTCGCCAGCCGTATTCCTCCACCTGGATGCCGAGCCACATCCTGAATCACAAAAAATGTCGCCTGCTAATCATTACCTTCGCCAATTTTGAGGCGAAATTTCACACAATCTCCCGAAACACCCATTTCTCTGATTTTGGTGAAGGTATTGTTCTAATCAATTATAACTTGCTTTAGGTTATCGGCAAATCCAAGAGCGGAGCCGGGTATCTTCTCAATAATTCGGGGGAGCTCGGGCCCATTTTTTGAGAAGTTATCACGAGTGCTTACACACCACCAAGGACGAAAATGACTCGTAGTAACGACTTTAGTCGTTCAGCGCCGCAAGCGACTGAAGTCGCTACTACGGACCGTTTATTTTCGAGGCAGTTATCACAAATGTTTACACACCACCAAGGACGAAAATTTGTTCCCCGAATCACGGTGATACCCACGGCCAGTGGGCCTTAGGGCCACGGAATCGCCTACTACAAACCAGAACCAAATCCCGCAGACCGCTTCAGCTCCTCGGCCTGCTCCAGAATTTCTCGCGCGCCCTGCCGCGCGGATTCGCCTTGCAAGCCCAACATCTGGCCCAGTTCGTCCAGACACGCCTCGTGATCCAACCGCCGCACGCGGGCGATGGTGCGATCACCGGCTACGACTTTCTGGACGTGGTAGTGAGCGTCCCCGAAACCGGCCAGCTGCGGCAGGTGCGTGATACACAACACCTGGTGCCCCTCCGCCATCCCCTCCTCGCCTGGTTCCGCTCCTTGATCTGCGGCAGGGACGGTAAGCCGCCAGAGTTTGGCTCCCACCACCGCCCCGACCCGCCCTCCAATCCCCTGGTCAATCTCGTCGAAGATCAGCGTCAGCGTATAGTCGGCGCGGGAGAGCACCGTCTTGAGGGCTAACATCAACCGGGAGGTCTCGCCGCCCGAAGCGATGCGCGTCAGCGGCTTAAGGCCCTCACCGGGGTTAGGCGCGACCAGGAACTCCAGACGATCCATGCCGGTGACGTCAAAAGCCGCGCAGCGCACTGGCGAGCCCTCCTGCACGGCCCTGCCGGCGGCGGTCACCCGCACCTCAGGCGGCAACGGGGCCTCGAGGGGTATCCCGTCCGCTTCCTCCCGCCAACGGAAGGAGACGCCAAAACGCGCGCCCTCCATCTGTAAATCCGCCACTTCAACCTCGATGCCCGCAGACAGGAGACGCGCGGCCTCCTGTCTGCGCCGGGAAAGCTCCCCGCAGAGACGGGAGGCCGTGGCGCGCAAATCCTTCTCGGCGAGCTCGAGAGCCGCGATGCGCTCATCGCTGTGCTCCAGCGTCTCCAGCTCCGCCGTGGCCCGCGCTGCATAGTCCAACACCCCGGCGAGGTCACAGCCGTACTTGCGCTCCAACTGTTGCAACAACACGAGCCGTCCCTCGACCTGCGCCAGTCG
>JAUWHU010000106.1 GCA_030605705.1 Thermoflexia bacterium
CCACGGAATCGTGGTCGGTCACGGCAAAAAGGCCGATGCCCTCGGCCAGGACGCCGGCGATGACCTCCTCCGGCGTCCAGCAGCCATCGGAAGCAGTGGTGTGAATGTGTAAATCTACGCGCATAGCAATTCTCCTCATATCTGATTATGATGGATTGTACCGCAGGCGCGTGAGGGGACAAGGGAACCGCAGACCCTACGAACCACCGCTCGTGGGCTAAAAACCGGTGATTCCTACAGTAGACGACGGGACGCTCGCCCTGCACATCAACGACGACATCCTCAGCGACAACAAGGGCTGCGTCACTGTCGAGATCGCGGTGACGCAGCTGGAGGACAAGGATTGAGCGCGGGGCAGGTGATCCTTTCCTGAACTGTAAGCGTTCAGACCTCTGAGGTGGTGTTGCCTGTCACCTGCTGTCAAAGCCGGTCATTGACCCCATAACTCTTCGATTGGCATCGTCTCTCCAGCCATTGCCTCTTTCCAACCTTGGCGGAAACTTTCCTCTGCTGGCTTTAAGGTAATACTTTGACGAAACGAACGCACAATCGTTAAAAGCATCGGCAAGTATTCGCCTGGGGTCTGAGCAATCTCTCGATTCAGTTGTTCTGTATATGTTGTCTGGTATGTATTCATTACGTTACCTCATCTGCACCCGGTTTGCCTCTATTATACAACATCATCTCTATCATGTCATCTGCAGAAATATCTACTCAGGCTGAACCTCTTGCCATTTTGGCTTCACCGCATTATAATAAAAGTCAGAAACTGGATGGCCTCAAGGGGCCGGTCGTTCATTCATCTCAATGAAAGGAGATATTGATGATCATCAAAATTGGCAAACTCAAGGGGATGTACGCCGAACTGGAGTCCAAGATCAAAGAGCGGGGCATCAATGATTGCGCACAACTGCTCGAGGCAACCAAGACTCCCGCCGGACGGCAAGAACTGGCAGAGTACGCGGGTGTAGACGTCGGCGTCATCCTGGCACTCAGCAACCGGGCCGATCTGTCGCGCGTGAAAGGTGTCGCTGGGGTCTATTCTGATCTACTGGAAAAGGCCGGGGTAGATACCGTCAAGGAACTGGCAATGCGCAACCCGGCCAACCTGTATGCGAAACTCCAGGAGGTCAATGTCGCGGAGAAACTGGCCGGCCGCCTTCCCAACCTCAGAATAATCGAAGATTGGGTCGCCCAGGCCCAGGCACTGCCCAAGATGCTGGAATATTAAGCGCATCCTCTTGATCTCTAACCCACAGGCCCGAAGTTTCTACGACTTCGGGCTTGTTTTACAGCTAAGGGAGTTGCAGAGAAATAATCCTCCCGCTCGGACCGGGCAAAATGGGAGGTTTAATTACCTGCATATCCCATAATCCATTGACCACGCGGAAGAAAGTTAACGCAGAGTCGCTGAGCAGCAGAGCCGCAGAGAAAACCATATAAAACTCTGCGCCCTTTGCGCCTCTGCGTTGAATCCTTTGTGTCTCTGCAGCGATCCACCAGCTGTTCTCCCGGTTGCCAGCTATCCGTCGGACGGAAATTCCCCACCGGTTCGGCGTCGTTTTGCGCCACCAAGAGGGTGCTATTTGCTGAAGCTCTCCTCATCCCGCCACGCGAGAAGAGAGAAATAGCTGATCAGCGCACCTTGCACGACGGGAAAAATTGGATACCACTAAATCCCGTTTTGATCGGGATGCCCCTGTATCACATGCACCAAAATCCACTGGAGCATGGCCCAGACGGTAGGTATGAAGCCGAGGATCAATCCCCACCGGTTCCTTAAAGACAAAACGCTTGATCCAGGAGACGTAGGCTTGCTCCGCGCGTAGCGCATAATGCTTGATACGCAATGCCTCGCGGACCTGATCCAGAAGTTTAGGCGGTGGGGACATGCGACACCTCTTTATTTTTAGTGTTGACACGCAAGAAAAAAGCATATATACTGAACTTCGTTCAGGCCGAGCATGACCCGATCTGCCATACTCGGTATTTTATCCTACTGCTGGTTTTCGGTAAAAAATTCCCCAGGACGGGTTTATACGGCATAAATCCCGTATAAGATACCACAGGAGACGGTTTTACGGAAACTAATCGTGGGGGCTTATACGGAAAATTTTCCGTATACTTAAGGGTTAGGCGGGTGTGAGAAGAATCTCTTTTTTTTTCAACGAGCACTTTAA
>JAUWHU010000020.1 GCA_030605705.1 Thermoflexia bacterium
TATTGAGATGATACGTAACTACCCGGACGTGGTAGACTTACGAGGTCAAGGAATCATGTTCAACCTTGTTGGCAAGACTCTCGGCAAATACCGCCTCGTCGAGAAACTGGGTCAGGGTGGGATGGCGCAGGTCTACAAGGCCTATCAGCCTGATCTGGACAGGTACGTCGCCATCAAGATTCTGCACCCTCACCTGACCGGCGACGAGGATTTCGCGGCCCGCTTCCGGCGGGAGGCCCGCGCCGTCGCTGCGCTCGAGCATCCCCACATTGTCCGTGTCTACGATTTTGACACCGACGAGGATGTGGCCTTCCTGGTGATGGAACACCTGGAAGGGGCCAGCCTCAAGTCCTGTTTGCACGACCTGGACTGCCGGGAAGAGCGGATGGATCTGGAGGAGGTGGAGCGCATCGTAGGCGCACTGGCCGATGCGCTGGATCACGCCCACCGGCAGGGAGTGGTACACCGCGATGTCAAGCCCTCCAATGTGTTTATCACTGTTAGTGGTCGCCCGGTGCTGACCGACTTCGGCATCGCCCGGATGGTGGACACGGCAACTATCACCGAGAGCGGCGGCACATTGGGCACGCCGGCCTACATGTCGCCGGAGCAGTGCCGGGGAGAACCCGGCGATGCCCGTTCCGACATCTACGCGCTGGGCGTGCTGCTGTACCAACTCTGCACCGGGCGCGTCCCCTTTGACGCCGACACCCCCTACGCGATCATCCTTAAGCACATCACCGCGCCGCTGCCGCCACCCCGCTCCATCTGCCCCGACTTGCTTGAGGCTGTCGAGCGGGTGATTCTCAAAGCGCTGGCCAAGGACCCCGACGACCGCTTTCAGAGCGTTGATGAGATGGGCCGCGCCCTTCGCACCGCTATCGAAGCGCCTCATGCTGCGCCGCCTCCTCCCCGGCGCCGCGTCAGCCTGCGCAATGTGGCGCTGGTCGCTGTCACCATCGCTGTCTGCCTGGCACTGCTGCTTCTCACCCGGCCCTGGCAAGCGCAACGTTTCTTGACCCGTCTCACTCCCACGGTTATCCCCGAAACGGGCCATGTTACGCTGGACATTGCCGGCCCGGACGTAGTGGACGATGTCTGGCTCAACCCCGATCTGCCTGATGAGGCCTGGCATGAGGCCGATCTGGTACACTTGCAAGGCCCGCTCACGCCCGACCGGCTCTTGCTGCGCTTTAACCTGATGGGCCTGCCCGAGAGCGCCACCGTCGTCTCGGCCACGCTCACGCTGCAGGTGGAACTGTGGGGCGAGCAGTCTCTCCCCGGCGCCGCCGTCGTCTACCGGGTGCTGACCCCCTGGGATTCCACCACGGCGACTTACAACACGCCATGGAGCGCACCGGGCCTGGCCGCCGGCGTGGACTATGATTTTACACCGCTTGACGTCGTCCCCGTGCCCGACGTGGGGCAGTTGACCTTTGACGTGAGCCGGGCGCTGATGTTTTGGCAGGAACAGGCCCAGCCCAATTATGGGCTGGTGGTGATGATGTCGGAGGATAGCCACAACCAGGCTCACCATTGGGTTTACATGAGTGAACAGCCCGACCCTGCCGACCGGCCTACACTGCGTATCGTCTATGAGGCGGCTCCGTGATGGAGACGACGGAGAATGTACCCTGCCTGATGGACAGCGCCGGGCGGCGATTTCCTCTTACGGGACAGGTCATCATTCTGGGCCGTTCCTCCAACTGCGACGTCTACATTCCAGATAAGCGGGCCTCCCGCCGCCATGCCGAGGTGGGCTGGGATGGCGAGACTTGCACGCTGCGCGACCTGGGTAGCGCTAACGGAACTTTCCTTAACGAGCATCGTATCACCACTCCCCAGACGCTGCACGACGGCGACGAAATCGCTATTGCCAGCGCCGTCTTCACCTTCCGTGACCCTGAAGCAACTCTCCGCGTGGCTAAATTTCCCCTCCTGGTGATAAACGAGACCAGGGGCGAGATCTGGGTCAACCGGAATCTGGTTTTGCTCTCCTCCAAGGAACAGGCTCTCTTCGATTTACTCTACCGCAACACCGGCCGAGTGTGCTCCAAGCAGCAGATCGCTGATGCGGTCTGGCCCGAGTATCGGGCCGAAGTATACGACTACCAGATCGAGAGCCTGGTCAAGCGACTGCGCAAGAAACTGGAACCCGACCCGCGCCACCCCGTACTGATCCTCACCGTGCGCGGGCGAGGATATAAGCTGACTGCCACCGCCTAGCCCCACCTACTGTCGGATGGACGGAGAGGTCCCCCAATGACCTCTCCGTTTTTTGTTGGCTGCGCCCTGCCCAACCGCTTGGCTGTTGGACAACTGTTGGCTGCAAGTTGGGCAGGCCAGTGCCAAAGACGGTATCCTTGAGATAGAATCCGTGCCATCCTGCCCCTCCACGGTTCTCAGCGCGAAGGGGCCGGTGGGCGTAATGGTTTTAGTACCTTGCCAATAAAATCCTTGCATGAAAAACAAGGATTTGGGCTTTAAGAAAATGAACCACAGATTTCACGGATTACACAGATTGGGTAAAGAATGAGAGAGAATCAGTGAAAATCTGTGCGTAGTGTGGGCAGGCAGTGCTCACCAATCTGTGGTTAGATTTTTGGTTCTGGCTTGTCCAGGCTAGGATGCACCAACGAAAGGAGGGCAGTGTGAGAAGAAACCAGGTTGTCGGATGATTCCTACTAACCAAACATAAGGAGGTGTTTCCATGATTAGCAATCGCAGGTTGTATGGGATGAGAAAGGGGCTGAACACAGGACTGACGCTTGTTCTGCTGTTCCTGGCGTTGGCCCCGACTGTGCAGGCGCAGACCCAACCGCAGGCGGTCATCCAAGGAGGGCTGGACGTCGTCTGGCGGCTGCCTTTCCTGCGCAGCGACCACAGCGCCATTTACGACGCGCCCAACGACCGCATCATCGTCTTTGGCGGCTGGAACGGACGGCAGTTCTTTAACGACGTCTGGGCGCTGGATACGACGGAGGGCAGCGAGGCCTGGACCAAACTCAACCCCCACAGCGCCTGTCCGCCGCCGCGCGCCCAGCACACGGCCATCTATGATGCCGCTAACAAGCGGATGATTGTCTTTGGCGGGCACCAGGCGCACTATAATTTTAACGACGTCTGGGCTTTGGACCTGTCCACGCCCGGCTCCGAAACCTGGACCTATCTCACGCCCGGCGGCACGATGATCCCGGCCATGCACTACCACAGCGCCGTCTACGACGCGACCAACAAGCGGATGGTGGTCTTTGGCGGCAGCGGGCGGGGTGGGCTGCGCAACGACACCTGGGCGCTGGACCTGTCCACGCCCGGCGCGGAGGCATGGAGCCAGTTGGCCGTGAGCGGTTCGGTGCCGCCGGCCCGCTGGCAGCATACGGCGATCTATGATTCGCAAAATGGGCTCATGGTGGTCTTTGGCGGCACGAGTGGGGGCGCGCTGTTGAACGACGCCTGGTCGTTGAACCTGACGACCCAACACTGGGCCGCGCTCTCGCCGGACGGGGATCCGCCGCCCGCGCGGCGCAAGCACTCGGCCGTCTTTCATCACCCGATCGCTACGCCATATGGTTGGATGATTATCTTTGGTGGTTGGGGCAATGGCGGGTTCCTTGATGACGCGTGGTATCTCCACCTCACTCCCGGTGAGATAGAATGGTTCCAAACCGTCCCGCCTTCGTCTTCCCCGGCGGCTCGCGCCGGACATGCGGCCGCGCATATCAATGAAGAGAGCGATTACCGCATGGTCGTCCTCGGCGGGCGGGGCATGGACAGTCTGGCCGGTGAGACCCAGTGGGTGTATGACGTACCTACAGTGATCTGGTCGCCGCTCACGCCCACGCTGCCGGACTGGTGGCAGGGCGGGATGGCTGTGCAAAGCGTACACATCTCGCAAAGCAACGGCCGGCCGGATGTAACTTTACAAATCGAAGACGCCCAGCCTGACACTACGGTGAACGTGCTGCCCAACCAGGAAGTCTGGTTCGTCACCCAAATCAAGACCACCTCCGCTGCCTACGCCAACGACGTAGACGTGACCCTGGACGTGGTTGCGTCCAAGTTCAACATCGTACAGGTGGGCACGCGCTACAAAGATGCCCACGACGTGACCAACTGGACGACGCCCACCAGCCTGGGCGGCGGGCGCTATCGCCTCGAAGACGTGGATCTGGAAAAACGGGGCAGCGACAGCAAGTACCAAATGCAAATCGTGTTCAAAGCCACCGTCAATGCAGACGCTAATCCGGGCCGGACATTCATCAATGTGGTGGCCGAAGGGACGGACTGGCTGAACGCTCTGGACTATAACGCCTACGCCGTCATCCGCCAGAACCCCCGGGCCTGGATCATCACCAACCGCACCAAGCTATTCGACGAGTACGACAACGGCGAGGTGCGCAGCCTGCTGGACAAGACTTTCGAAATCGCCCAGGGGGGCGCGGAGAACAACAACAGCCCGGCGGCCGTGGTCCTCTACGCCGACCGCTACGTGCCGGCCCTGACGACCTGGGACAACACGACGGTCAACTACACCAGCGAGGCGACGGCCAACGTAGTTGCTGACGAGGTTGCGGACTGGCTGGTCAACTGGGTGGTGGAGGGGGGGGATGCTTACCCTAACTACCTGGTCATCCTCGGCGACGACAATATCATCCCCCGCTACCGCAAAGACGACTACGACGACATCATCTCGGAGGATGAGTACCCCAATGCTTCGGGTCTGGAGCCAGTCTTAGATGAGCTGGTCAGCCACAACTACTTTTGGACCGACAACCCCTACGGGGATCGAGAGTACGGAACTGTTCACCAGGACTGGGAGATCGGTGGACTGGAAAGCGCGGTGGGACGCATCGTCGGCGGGTCGGCCCAGGACATGCGTAATGCCTTACGTTACGCCAATCGCGGCCCCAACCCCAACGAGGATCGGGCGATCATCGCCAGCGATGATGCCGACTGCTTTGACTGGGACATCGCCGGCTCGGCCCAGGATGCCAAGTACGTGATCGGCGCTGATTTGGGCTACAGTTTTGATGCGTCGTTCGTGGACGGGGGGCCGACGAAACCCCAGATCGTGGGGGATATGGAAGATGGTTTTGCCATCGCTGCCCTGGCGCACCACGGCACAGTCACTGCCTGGACGACTCCCGGTGACGGCGATCACTTGTGGTCCTACGAGGTCCCCGTCTACGATCCCCAGGATAGAATGCCTGACAACCGGCCTTTCTTCTATTTTGACGCCTGCCGGGTGGGTCTGACCTACGGTTCTGGCTGGGACGATCCAACCAGACCTGATGGCCCGCAGGCCTACGACGACAGTCTGGTCTATGGCCTGGTGCATCAGGGCGCCTCGGGCGTCGTCGCCTCGGGCGGGTTGATGTACTATTTTCCCGGCAATGACTCTCTGTGCTGTGGCGAAACCCTATCCAACGACTTCTGGGTCCAAGCCAGGGCTTATCCCAATCGGAGCGATCCCCTGGGCTGGTCGCTCAGGCAGGCCAAAAGGACTTTCTCCATCGGCGATAACTACGGCAAGAAGACAGTCCAGGAGTTCACCTACTTTGGTCTGCCCTGGATGCGCTTGCCGGGCCACGGCGCTACTCAGGTAGCCGCCCCGGCCATGCCCCAGACAGATGCGACGTCGGAGCTCTGGTCTACACCTACCTGGCAGGGTGCTGCTATCACAGCGGAAGCCACGTATGTAGTGACGGCCAGCGTGGATGCCGCCGCCTATGCCATCAGCACCACCACAGAGGGGTTCGACCTGGTCGAAGTACAGGGCCTGTCCCAGCGCATCGCCAGCGGCCAACCGGTCCTGCCCCAGGCAACCCTCGAACTGGTCCTGCCGTTGAGCGCGACCGTCACCAGCCTGGTCTTTACGCCTACTCAGGACATGGTCCTGCCCAATCTAAACATCCCCTCGGTCATACTCGGCGTGGGGGCCCCTGACGGGCCGACCGGCAGCTATACGAACACCGTGGACGGCGTTTATCCCGTGACCGCCACCTTCGACAGCAGCGCGCTGGATACTTACCAGTTGATCCAGGTTCACGTCATCCCCGTCACCTACGACGCCACCAACGACCAGGCCACCCTCTACCGCACCGTGGACATCGCGGTCACGTACGACACGCCGGAGACCATCGGCTTGACCTCCTTTGAGCCGGACGAGATCCAGTACCTGCCCGGCGAGACGATCAGCACCACGACGCAAGTGATCAATGCCGGCGACACGACCGAGACGGTGACGGCTACCTTGATAATCCAGGACACCGAAGGACATCTCGTCGGTTTCCAGGGGGCGGGACCGTTCGACGTCCCGGCCGGCGGAACCTACGACCTGAAGCTGAGCTGGACCGGCTCGCTGGACGGCGACGTCTACCTGGCCCGGATGTTCATCTGGAAGGGGGGACAAGTGGTGGCCGGGGACGGTGCGGGGGTCTCGGTCACAGCCGGGGAGGTCTCGGACCTGACCGTACCCGACCTGCTCATGCCGGGCGAGGAAGGGACCTTTGAGGTGACGTTCGACAACCTGGGGGCCAACACCAGCATCGCCCTGGCCAGTCTGGCCATCTACGACACCGACGGTGCCCTGGTCGCCTTTCTGCCCTCCCAGGTGGCCGCCGTGGCCGGGGGAGGCAGCACGACGCTGAGTTTCCAGTGGACGCCCGCTGAGCCTGGGGCCTACGCGGCCTCGTTCATGCTCGCCGCCGGTGGGCAGGAGTACGGCCCGCTGTCCCAGAGATTCAAGGTGGGGTATCGGGTCTACCTGCCGCTGGTGTTGCGTAACTACTGAACCATTCCCCAAAGTGAGTAGGCGGGTGGGGTTACCACCCGCCTACTCACCTCTACCCTCGCCATCAATCCCGTCGTGGGCCTGGCCGGTTACGCCTTGACCCTTGACGCCTCCGGCTGCGCCGGCGCCGAGGGCGGCCCGACGCTTACCATTACCTACGTGCCGTGATCACGCAACTATTCTCAAAGGCTCTAAAAGCCCTCCGTCCCCGGGGGCGGGTTGACGAGGAATCTTACCCGGGGGACGCCCCCGATACGGGGGCTGGGAGCAATGTAAGGGCGGCTTTTGCCCCTGTGCGTAAAAACTCTGCGCTGTGGGCACTGCCTGCCTACACCTACGGTCTGCGCCCCTGCGTTAAAGTGGAGGTGATGGACGCGGAGGACAACGAGCGGGTGGAGATCTATGTAGAGTAGGTCAGATTCGCGTTTTACCCGTGTTGTACAGGCGTTGTAGAGGAAAAAGTAACCACAAACACCCCGGCTTCAGCAAAAAGCCGGGGTGTTCGCTATGGTCTCGCTCTAAGGTTACGGGTAATTTCTCAGCACCAGAGGTAGGAAGACACGGTAGGTGAAGTTCTGCCAATAGCCAGCGTGGGTTTTGAAGTTTGTGCTATCTATCCAGCCGGTCGCAGGTTGCCCCAGCGTTGAGCGGATTTGGAAGTGGGCGGAGGCTATCTTGCCACCTCCACACCCTACTACATTCCAATCCAAACCGAAATTAGCTGACCCCATCTGCGCCGGGCGAAAAGGTCCAGATTCGGCTAAAGCGGGTCGCTGGGCTGAAGCCGCCTGGTTGGTCAGCAACACTATGAAAGCGAGTCCCACCAACCCAACCAACGTAAGACTCCAAATCTTTTTGTGTCCTCTCATGTCAGCCCCCCTCACTCATCATCTGATTGCAGGTTGGCAGAAACTGGTTCCAGTCGTTCCGTCTCATAGCCCAACCGCTTGGCGACGATGCGGTAATCAAAATCAATGCCCGCAGTCCCGCCGCCCAGCTCGTGTACCGTGAAGGAGGTAGCCGTTTTCTCCGCCACGTAGAGGCCGTTGCAATCTCCCAACGGGGTGAGGAATACATGATAATCTTCACTTAAGTTGACCGTCTGGGCGAAGAGCGGTTCAATTCCCACCACGGACTCACCATTCTTCAAGGACGCCGTGCTGAAATCCTCGAACCAGTTTTCCGTGCTCTGAACGGCATAGAGACTCACTGTCTTGTCTTCTACGTCTACTTCAGATTGGAAGGTTGATGCTGTATGATTGCCATTCTCATCAACATACCATACCCGAACACCTGCCCCATTATAGATACGAAACTCACTGGCACTGTTATCATCGTGATCTAAATAAAGCCAGATTTCATCGTGGCTATACAGGGACAGGTCACTATGGGTATCACTCATGTCACTATGAATGCTAGCCCATGAACCTATGGGGTTGACGATCTCTATCCCCTGCTCACCGACTACTCGCAACGCGGGCAAGGCGGGGTTGCCCCCTCCCACCGGGTCACCATCAAACGAGTTTACCACGTTGAGGATGGCCTTCGCTCCATCTGTCCCATGGATGATCGTACTCATCGTAGTGGAAATATAAGCGCCGGGCATCAGCGTAAAGGCGTAAGGTGCGCCATATAAACGCTGCCGAGGGGTTAAGGTTTCGGCGATGGTACCATCATCTACTTCTACCTCCAGCCACAATGGTTGGGAAAGATCCTCCGCCCCCAACCCGGCTACAGTGCCAGCAGGCCCCACCTCGGTATCGAAAAGCCCATCTTCCACCGCCAACGTCTTGGTCTCCTCATAAAAAGCCGTGCCGCCAGTATCGCTCTTGTAGAGCTTGAAGGTAAACGAGTAGTTGCCGTTCAGCGGGCTTCCATTTTCGTCGGTCAGGCGGCCCTGGTAGGTGAACTGAGGATTGAGTCCACAACCGGCGACTAACAGAGCTATAGTCAACAGAACTGTCGCCAATCCAGCTACCGAGAAAAATTTGTGTTTCAT
>JAUWHU010000048.1 GCA_030605705.1 Thermoflexia bacterium
AATCTTGTCCAATGTCAAATGGCGAATCGGTAAATTGCAAATGGCAAATTGCAAATGACGATGCACTTTTCAACTTGTAACCTTCAACCTTTAACCTTCAACCTTCGACTTGTAACCTGTAACTTGTAAGTTATAATGCCCAAACTTTCTTACGTGAGGAAAATATGGCACTTTTTAGGAAAGGACATACCTCTCGGTCGCTGGCTGAATACCGGGCGAATTTTAACCGTTTGTACCTTGATATCGCCTGGATAGGGGTATTAGCCGGCGGGGCGATGGCGTTTGTAGGGGTGTTCATCTCCCGCCAGGGCGCGAGCACCTTTCAGGTCGGGTTATTGAGCGCCGGCCCGGCCGTGGTGAACCTCTTGTTTTCCATCCCGGCGGGCCGCTGGATGGAAGGCCGCGCTGTAGAAAGATCGGTCTTTTTGACATCGCTCGCTAACCGTTTAGGATATTTGCTGTGGGCTTTGCTGCCTTTTCTCCTGCTGGCTCAAGCACAGGTCTGGGCGATCATCGTCTTCATGCTGCTGATGAGCATCCCCGCGACCGCGTTGATGATCGGCTTCAACACGCTTTTCGCCACGGCGGTGCCTGATGAATGGCGCGGGCACGTGGCCGGGATACGGAACGCGCTGTTTGCTGTGGCCTATCTCGTCACTTCATTGGGTTGTGGGCAGATTTTGAACGTTTTGCCGTTCCCCGTTGGCTACCAGGTGGTCTTTGGCTTGAGTTTCCTTGCTGGGATGTTCAGCACTTACAATCTCGCGCGCATCAAGTTGGGGAAAAAGGGGATAGTAGTGCCGTCCGGTGCGCGGGAGTCGCGGTTGCGTTTGGACGTGTTGCGTGGGCCGTTCGGTCACGTGCTGGCGGTGTTGTTCGCTTTCCACCTGACGCTCTACCTGGCGTTTTCTGTGATCCCGCTGTACCTCGTCAACGTGCTGCAGTTGACCGATTTGCAGATCAGCTGGGGGGCAGCGCTCCTCTCGTTAGCGATGTTGGCCGGTTCTACGCAGTTGGCTCGCGTCAGCCGGCGTTGGGGACACCAGCGCGTCACGGCATTTGGCGGGCTGTTGATCGCCTGCTACGCTGGGTTACTGGCGCTGGCGCAGGGATTTCCGCTGTACCTGGTCGCCAATCTGTTCGTGGGGTTCGCCTGGGGCTTGCTCGGCGGCGCGATGATAAATTACGTGTTGGAGCGCGCGCCGGTAGCCGATCGCTCGACCTCGCTGGTGTGGTACAATTTGGCGATCAACGCCGCGATGCTGCTCGGTTCACTGGGCGGCTCACTCGCCGGCGACTGGCTAGGGCTGACCACGGCGCTGTGCGTATTTGCGGTTCTGCGTCTGGCAGCGGCCTTTGCCATTCTGAAATGGGGGTAGACGTGTACGTGGCCGAATCCACTGCGCCGGTTTCTCCGGCTCGTTCTTCTGTCGCTGTCTGGCAGGGAATCATGCTGGTGGCTGCCGGAGCTGTGGGGTTCAGTGCGGCGATCATCTTTATCCGCGAGATGAGAGGGCTGGCAGCGCCGACCATCATGCTGTTCCGGGCACTGTCGGCCTTTCTGTTCTTCAGCGCCTTGTTGCCGAGCCACCGCGCTTCCTTGAAAGTGTCTACTTATCGCCGGTCGCTCCCCTGGTTGTTGGGCCTGGGTCTGGCGATGGGCCTTACGTCGCTGTTGTACACTTTCGCCGTGCAACGTACCACTGCAGCGAATGCCGTGCTATTGAATAACACGGCTACGCTCTACGTGGCGCTGCTGGCCCCCTGGCTTTTGAAAGAGACGCGCCCCCGTCACGTCTGGCTCAGTCTGGCGCTGGCGATCACGGGGATGATCTGCATCACCATCCCCGCACAGGGTGGGGGGCGTACCGGTTCCTGGTTGGGGATAATCGCAGCGGCGTTTTCCGGGTTCTCGTATGCTTTCACCATGCTGTTCGGTCGTCTATTGCGCGGGCGCGTAAGCGGCGTGACGCAGGTGTGGTGGGGCACAGGCATCGCTGTGTTGGTGGCTTTGCCCTGGGCGTGGGGAGGTTCCTGGGAAGCGGCGCTGGCTAACTGGTATTGGTTGCTGGCGGTAGGGATCATTTCCCTGGCCCTGCCGTATTTTTGCTACTTCCAGGGGCTAAAGCGGATCAAGGCCCAGGTCGTCAGCATCGTGGCTTTGTTGGAGCCGGTCTGCGGTGTGCTGATTGGCGTGTGGTTGTATCATGAAATCCCCTCGGTTCTGGGGATGGCGGGCATGGGTATGATTCTGTTGAGCATTTTCTGGATCTCACGGTCATGAGTTTCCTGAAAAAGATTAAGATAAACGCAGAGACGCAAAGGCGCAGAGAAAAATTACAAAAGAATTTAGAGTCTACTGAAAAAACCAAGAATTTCACCACGGGGGCACGGAGAGCACAGAGATTTTAAACTTGACCTTGAAAAGATTAACTTTTTGATGTGTAAAGTGGAATTTTCTTAAACCAAACATCAAATCTTCTCCGTGTCCTCTGTGTCTCTGTGGTGAAATGACCTTTTTTCAAGGGAATCAATTTAGTGTTAAGAAATCTCTGCATCTCTGCATCTCTGCGCCTCTGCGTTAAGGGCGAGTTTAGTGGCCTGGGTTAGCCTGCTCAAAAATTAATCTAAATTCAAGAATCAATCAAGGAGCTAAAAATGACAGAGTTAAAGTGGTGGCAAAAGGCAGTCTTTTATCAGATTTACCCCCGCAGTTTCGCCGACGGCAACGGGGACGGCATCGGGGATCTTTACGGTATCCTCAACCGGCTAGATTACCTGAAGGATATGGGCATTGACGCGCTCTGGCTCTCGCCGCACTATCCATCCCCCCTCTTCGACTGTGGCTACGACGTGGCGGATTACACTGGCGTGGCCCCGGAGTACGGCGACCTCGAATTGTTCGAGGAGTTCCTCCACGAGGCCCACGCCCGGGGGATGCGCGTCATCCTGGACCTGGTGCTCAACCACACTTCCCATGAACATGCGTGGTTCCGCGAGTCGCGTTCCAGCCGGGATAACTCCAAACGCGATTGGTACATCTGGCGGGAGGGGCAGGCCGGCGGGCCGCCGAACAACTGGCACTCTCCTTTCGGTGGGTCGGCGTGGGAGTACGACCCGGTGACAGAGCAGTACTATTACCACTTCTTCCTCAAGGAGCAGCCCGACCTCAACTGGCGCAACCCTGAAGTCCAGGAGGCGGTTTTCAACGCAGTGCGTTTCTGGTTGGACATGGGTATTGACGGTTTCCGTCTGGATGCCATTGATACCATCTTCGAGGATGCGACGCTGCCCGACCAGCGCGCTGACTACACCCCGGAGGAGCTCTATCGCCTGACGAACCGTTCCATGTGGGAGGAAAAGGACCCCCAGATCGGCGAGCAGTGGCGGAAAATGTACATGTACCAATTGCGGCAGCCGGGAATTCACCGGCTGTTCCAGGATTTACGGACTGTGATAGATGAATATTCCGACCGTGTTCTCGTAGGGGAGACGAGTGAGGTGAGTTACTACGGCGATGGTTCCAATGAGCTGCACCTGGTCTTCAACTTCCCTTTGATGCGGACCGACCGCCTCACGCCGGCCTGGGTCCGCGCCAACCAGCGCGAGCGGCTGGCAGCGTTGCCTCCCGCGGCCTGGCCCTGC
>JAUWHU010000088.1 GCA_030605705.1 Thermoflexia bacterium
CTTTTGTGTTTCATCTTAGCTCCTTTTCTTGTTATCTTATTTTGCGAATTGAGTATCGCGTGCTAACGGGCCGCGCGATAAGCCGCCCCCCCAAGCTGCGGCCCCATTCCGATGGGGCTGCGGCGCAGTGGGGCGAGCGCAGCGCCGCCGGAGGCGTAGCCTCCGGGGTCGGCTTCATGGCGCGGCGACTGCGGTGTGACTACCCTTGCCAGAAAACAACTACAATGCGCGTTTCCCTGTCGCTGTTAGCGGCGCTAGCCGCGTCAAGTTTCGTGGTTAGGCGGGTTGCCCCCGCGCGGATGACGCCCCGGCCTGCCACTACCGGCTGTGGCGCACGGACTGGGCCGTCCCTGTACCCGCCCCGGCACGCCCTACGCCCCCGCCGCCAACTACCCGCTGCGGCGTGAGTCGGGAAACCGTGCGCGACCCGGAACCCCACGCCGCCGCCAGCCCCGTGATTGGGAAGAGTCCCGCCCGCTTAAAGTGCGCGTTGAAAAAAGAGTCTCTTCTCATGCCCGCCTAACGGACAAGCTGAGCTGCCGGGCGACTTTGCAACGGTAACCTCTCTTGAAGATTAACCACAAAGGTGAAACCACCCTCGATTTCGGCGCACGATAGCACGGTCAGCTCCAGCAGGGGTTAGGACGCTTTACTGGATTCAGTATTCAACACATATCTCTGTATGCCGGTTGCCTACAACCGCACTCGCAAATCCTTCTTTGCGCAAATCACCAACTCCTTGAGACATTTTTCCGCGCTGGTATAGTCAAGCTCAAGATGTCCAAACCAGTCGTCTGGGTGAACATTTCCTTTTGGCCTTTCCCAATACTCTTCTAGGGCTTTTTCGGCCTCTGGAGAAATCAAAAATGCTCCGACATTAGTGGCTTTCCTTATTTCGAGATAGCCTTTCTTCCAATGTGCTTCTATTTCACGTTGTCTTTCTTCGGGTAATTGTCTGGCATGGAGTTCAGTGTCGTATGTCTGCTGGTAATAGTAGACCAAATCGGAAAGTGCTCCAATAATACGTACATATGCTTCTGTTTTTCGTTCCCACCACTTTTCCGAGGTGAATCTTACGAACCGTGCATTATAGGCCGAGACGGCCACTGCAATCAGAGAAGCGAGAAATGCGAGTCCAGCGGCAATAAGAGTTATGATGTTGTCCGTTGACATACTGTATTCTCCTCAAGTTTTGTACGAGCGGCCTAACGGGCCGGGCGTAACCCGCGCGGCGGCGGGGAAACTTACCTCGCCAGAAACCTGCCTGAAAGCGCGTGTGGCTTTCGATTGGCGCGCAGCTCAGCCGCGTCAGGGGCAAACCCTTATTATGCGGCCCTTTGCTTCAAGTCTGGTGTCTGCTTCTATCGTGGATTCCCGTCTACCTGAAGTCGGTATGAAGTAACATTGGCATAGTCACGACCAGAAAAGGTCATCTTGAAAGAACTTGTCTGACCAGGTTCCAAGTGAGAGCTGTTGACATAGGTGAAATCACACCCGAGGACAATGCCAGAAGCATTATAGACAGTACCCACAGGGCTGACATACTCAACACGAGTGCCGTGGTCGTTGCGAACTTGACCAATGATCTCATACCAACCAAAAGTAGAATTGTATGAGCCGCTATCGTTAAAGACAACCAAGTTGGGCAATGGCTCGCCATCCGTCCAGTAGGTGGGAGCCTCAAACTCATAGTATGACCAACTGGCTGGCTCTTCCAGTAAGATGTGGAAGCAAGTCCTGTCACCGGCGGGGAGGTTACCCAGATGAATATAGGTGAAGTCAGTATTGAGAAGTTGACCATCCCCATTGAAAATATTGGCTGTGATCTTGACAAAGCGCAAATGATTAGCCGTGTTGTTCTGTACTTCGCCGGCGATATGCAAGTAACCAATGCTGTCCACATAGTCAGAATGATTGTTGAGAATATATACTCCAGGCGGCGGTTCCTTTGTGACCAATGGCAGATACACATACTGTGGCGGCTGCGGAAGTACAGTGCCTGTGATTAGCGCATCAGAGTGGATAATGGCATAGCCGGTATATCCGCTTGGAACGCTTTCGATATCCTGCAAGTCGTAGATCCAACTCTCGAAGGCGGGTACTTCGCTTGTCCAAACCTCGCCTACAGGATTGTCTGCATTGTCGTAATAGGCGTGCAACAAAGTACCAGCTACCGACGATTGATTTGTGATTACATATCTAGAAGAAATGCCGTTAGCCTCTTTCTGCAAACCACGCAGCTCAACCTGAGAACTAAGCGGAGGGGGTGTAGAGTTTAAAAGGTAGACCGCATTTATGTCTGTACTTACGGTTTCATTCTCTTGCGGGTTAGAGCTAATTCCATATACGCTATACTCCACTGCTACTGCAAGTGTGACAATTATCGCTACAGTAGCAACTGTCAAGAATGTCAAGTATATCGTTTTCATCACCGGCACCAGTCCTTCCTGGGAAACACCAACTGACATTGAGCCGCCTAACGGTAACATTCAGCCGCGCCACGACTACGACGCGAGCACCCTCAACTGAGAACAACTCCTAACGTGCAACCAACGCCGCCAGCAGGCCTCGAAGCGGCGTCGGCTGCAATGAATGTTAGGCGCATTTCCTCTATGATTTCATTGTTCTCTTTGGAAGGTAACTTCCTCCAAATGAAAGGAAACTGAACCTAAAAGTTCTGTCACGGACTTAATACGTCCCGAAAATATTATGCGCTCATCTTTTTGTAACTCAAGCGCAATATCATTGGGAATGGGAAAATAAACATCTTGGGCTGAAAAGAGCGCGTCAGGGGAGTCCATATCTACCCATAATTCATATTTATCACCGACTACATTGACTTCCTCAACCCATCCAGTCCAATTTTCAACCAGCATATCTTCTAAAGTGGGCAAATAGGCTTTCCATTGTGCTTCAGTCATACCTGCTACTTTAGAACTTATTTCTTCAAATGATAGGGCTATTCCATCAGAAGTATCAACTGCTTCCGGTGTAATTTGTGGAGCATCCTGCCCTTCTAGCGTAACATTTTCAAGATAGATACTGATTGAGCCTAAAAACTCGCTTACCCGCTCAATCTGACCCGAAAATGTTATTTTTTGATCTTTTTGTAATTGCATAGCAATATCCGCAGGTATTGGAAAGTAAATGTCTTGTGCGGATAAAAGATCATCTGGCGCATCCATATCTACCCACAACTCATACTGACTTCCCTTAACATTAACCTCTGCCACCCAACCTGTCCATTGCTCCACCACCATTCCCTCAAGAGTTGGCAAATATGCTTTCCATTGAGCTTCGGTCATACCTGCTACAGTAGAGCGAATTTCCTCAAACGGAGGTGCCGGTAACGGGGGAGTATTTGTGGGTAAGGGTGTATTGGTAGGCCCCGGGGTAGCAGTAGGTTTAGCGGCCTCGGTTGCGCGTTCAATTGCTCGCGCTGTTGATGTGGCTTTTGCTTCCGGTGTGGATCCTAAGATTGCACCAAATACGCCGCACACAATACAAAGCAAGACTAATCCACCCGCGATAATCAACACCAGTGATTTACTTTTCTTCTTTGGTTCCGCTGTCATTTGTAGCCTCCCTTTGGCGCATATTGCGCCTAACGGACCGGGCGTAACCCGCGCGGCGGCTGATCTGCGCCCAAAAATAATCTCAATGCGCATGTTACCGCCGCTGACAGCGGCGCTAGCCGCGTCGAGTTGACGCTGTGTTAGGCAGATGGCCCCCGCGCGGACGCTGCCCCGCTCATCTACACATAATTATGTAACAAAACACGACGAAAGTCAAGCCCAATACGGTTCGTTGAGACCTTAGAGATCTGGACATTGCGTATCAAACCGCCTCTTGCCCCTTCTGACCGGACGTGTTATAATAGGAACGTGACAAGGAGGTAGAGAGTATGGAGCTTGAAGTTCCACCCATCCAGGAACCAACCCCGGAGCCGGCGACGTCCGTCTGGCAAGAGCGTCGCACGCAATTTTTGATCATCGGTGGCGCGATTCTGGTGCTCGCCCTGTTGATCGCCGCTATTGTGCTGATGGCTAAATTCCCCGCGACCACCGTCGTGATCCGGGACATCGCCATCGTTTTCGTGGCCGTGACGACTTTCTTCATCGGGATAGCGATGTTGGTCCTGATCGTCCAAATCCAGGCCCTGATCCAGGTGCTGCAGGAAGAAGTCCGGCCCCTGCTCGCCTCGGTCAATGATACGGCCTCTACCGTTCGCGGAACCACGGAATTTGTCAGTGAGAATTTGGTTTCACCGCTCATCAAAGCGGCCGGGTTCACGGCTGCGATTCGGCGGGTCGCCGGTGAGCTGCACAGCGTGGTTGCAGCCATCCGCCCCCGCTCAGACCATAATTAGCAAAGGAGGAATTTACAATGTCGAAAACATCTGATTTCGGTGCATTCTTGACGGGATTTTTCGTCGGCGGGTTGATCGGCGCCGGGGTGGCCCTGATACTTGCTCCCCAGTCGGGCGAGGAGACGCGGGAGCAGATCCGCCAGAAGGGCATCGAGCTGGGCGAGCAGGCTTCCCAGACCGCCGAAGAGGCGCGGCACAAGGCCGAGCAAGCCTTGAGCGAGGCCCGCGTGAAGCTGGATGAGGCTGCCACAGACCTCCAGAAACGCGTCAAAGAGCTGCAAGATCAAGGCAAGATCCTGCTGAAGGAAAAGCAGAAGCAACTTCAGGCCCAAAAAGGTGAGGAAGAGACACCGGCCGAGGGAATCACTTTAGAAGATACTCCTATCGCAGAGTAGACCCGACACACATCCCTTGTGACGTTCATGCCCCTTGCCGGTATCACCGGCGGGGGCATGTTGCTGTGCGCTCAAAGCCCCCGTCCCCGGGGGCGGGGAACCGGTAGTGTGACTTAAGATAAACGCAAAGGCGCAAAGACGCAGAGAAAAATTACCACAGAGTTTAGTGTTTTTGAAGTACCAGAAATTGGACACGGATTTTTAGTAGCCGCGACTTACAGTAGTGTCAATTCGCACTATTTCCAAATCGCGCTCCTGCTGGACTTGGCGTTGGGGAAATTATTTAATCTACGGTTCTTACTGTTAAGAAAACTCTGCGTCTCTGCGCCTCTGCGTTAAATCATCCACCGTGGTCACAACAACCCCAGGAACCCAGCCACCGCGCCTCCCGCGCCGGCCATGTTCAGCGCGATAGGCAGCAGCAACACCCCCATGCAATTCATCCGCCGGGAGCCCCAGAGCACCGGCAGAGCGCCGATGCCGGTCGCCACGGCGCAGATCGCCAGCCCTCCCGTCCCTGTCATGCCAAAGACCACCAACAGCAAGATCACCAACGTCCCCCCACTAAGCCACCGGTAGCTCACCCGCCTCGTCAACGCGAGCAACAAGCGCGTCATCCCTAACGAGAGGAAGAACGCCAGGATGCCCGCTAACAACACCGCCGCCGTCGCCCAGTAGTACCGTTCCGGCGTGTAGGTGCTGTAGCGCGTGCTGATCATCCAGGCCATGCCGCCGCGCGTCAGGTGCAGTCCCGGCACGAAGAAGAGCAGGAAACCGCCGACGTAGTAAACGATCTTCGACGCGCCCTGGGAAATGATGAAGGCCCGCTCGTCGCGTTGCGCGGTGGCGTGCCCGGCTAAAAAGCCGCCGATGCCGCCGGTGACGACGGGGAAAAACGCGGCGAACAGCCCACCCAACACGCCCGCCGCCGTCCCCTGGAAGATCGCGCCCGGCGGCGCATCCACACTGCGGGCGATGTGCTGCGGCGGCAGTTCGATCCGCGCCAGCAGGTTTTGGATCACCCAGGGCACGGCGAACAGCCCCACGAAGGCGGGTAGGAGATTCTGATAGGCCACCTGCACCGGCACCAGCGAGCGGTACATCAACACAAATCCCAGCAGGCCGGAAAGCAGGAATGTCACCAATCCCGCCGTGAGGGATTTCCAGCCCTCCCACCAGCGGCGCAGGCCCGCCGGAGCGCGGTCGGAGCCTTTGGGCCACTCAGAGATGAGCATGTAGGC
>JAUWHU010000239.1 GCA_030605705.1 Thermoflexia bacterium
GTAAATTCGCCCCCGTGGCACATTACGCTTAACACGACGAGCACTTTTCGAGTGCTGAGTCGCACGACGTTTAGCCATAAATCCTCCTCAACCTAATCTATACAACTGGCCTCAGGCGACCATCTCACGGCGTTCCTCGCCGGACACACCGGAGGGATCACCCTCCATTTTTTACTTCTTCTTGGCGCCACGTCGCCGACCGCGACCGGGCACCGTCTTCTTCGGCCCACGCTTGGTGCGCGCATTGGTGCGCGTACGCTGCCCACGAACAGGCAAATTGCGACGATGGCGCAACCCTCGATAGCTGCCGATCTCGATCAGCCGCTTGATGTTCATCTGCACCTCGCGCCGCAGGTCTCCCTCCACCACATAATCGCGCTCAATGACTTCACGCACACGCGATACTTCGATTTCGGTCAGCTCCTTGACGCGCTTGTCAGGATTGAGTCCCGCTCTTGCCAGAATCTCATTGCTCGAAGTCCGACCAATGCCATAGATGTAGGTCAACCCAATCTCCACACGCTTGTTCCGGGGCAGGTCTACGCCTGCGATACGTGCCATACTTCCTCCCCCCTCCTCAATCTAAAAACTCTAACCCTGACGCTGCTTGTGCTTAGGATTCTCACAAATCACACGCACGACACCCCGCCGCCGAATGATCTTGCATTTGGGACAGCGCCGCTTCACAGATGGCGATACCTTCATGAGTGCAACTCCTTCCTTGTCCAGCCGGCTAAATCGCCGACATTCCCTCAAATCTCAGGCTGATATTCTGCCCTCAGACGTGAGCAACCCAAGACTGACATGATACCTGATTTTGACTCTTTGGCAAGCAGTCCCCGGCCACACTTACTGCAAAAAGCCCTCATAGTGTCGCATCAACAGCTGCGCTTCCATCTGCCGCATCGTATCCACCACCGTGCCGACAACAATCAGCAAGCCGGAGCTGGTGACCAGCATGACGTTGGTGCGCATGAACATCCCCACGATATAGGGTAGCACCGCGATGAGACCCAGGAAAAGCGCGCCGGCCAACGTGATCCGCCGGTACAGATTGTTGATGTAGTCCCTGGTCTTCTGGCCCGGACGCACGCCGGGGATAAATCCGCCCTGCTTCTGCAGCATTTCCGGCAGATTCTGCTGCTGGACCATAACATCGGTGTAGAAGTAGGTAAAGCCGACCACAGTCAGGAAGTAAAGTGGCGCGTACCAAGGGTTTGAGCCGCTGAAGAAGTTCATCAGTACCCCAGCGAAATCCCGTATCCCCTGGCTGGAGCTGCCCACAAAGAACTGGGCCAGCACCGCCGGGAAGAGCAGAATGGACTGGGCAAAGATCAGGGGAATCATGCCGGCGGTATTGACCTTGAGCGGGATATAAGTGCTCCCGCCCCCGTACACCTTCATACCACGCACCCGTTTGCCGTATTGGACCTTGATGCGGCGTTCACCTTCCTGCACGTAGATGATGAATAGCATCGTCAGTGTAGTGATCACCAAGAAGATGAGCACGCCCACAATGTGGTCGGTGGCCCAAATCTGTCCCAGGTTCTGAGGAACCCGCGACACAATACCTCCAAAGATGATCAGAGAAAGACCGTTGCCGATCCCTTGTTCTGTGATCAATTCCCCCAGCCAAACAGCGAACATGGTGCCGGCCGTCATAGTAATGAGAATGGTAATGGTGGGCAGGACTTGCCCCGGCCCAAAGCCGAAATTGGGCAGGATTTCCTGTCCGCCCGAGGCGTAGGTGATACCCCGGATCTGACCAAAGGCCTGCAGCATCGCCAGAGGGACCGTAAGATAGAAGGTCCACTGGTTCATTTTACGCTGCCCTGCTTCCCCATCCTCTTTGATCATCTGTTCGAACTTGGGGAAGATAGGGAGCAACAGCTGCAACACAATGGAGGCAGTGACATAAGGGTAAACGCCCGCTGCCAGCACCGAGAAGTTAGCTATAGCGCCGCCGGAGAGCAAATCTAACAAGTTGAAGAGCTGACTTACCCCTTCACCACTAGAGAGCATGTCCTGCAATACTGCGCGATTCACCCCTGGCACCGGGATATTAGATGCCAGACGGAAAATCACCAAGAGCAAGATTGTATAAAGTAATTTCCGCCGTAAATCAGGTAACTTGAGCGCGTTGCGCAGACCATCAATCATCGTATTTCCTCCGTCAAAGGCTACTCAGCGCGTGCGACGACCGCCACGCTGCCAGGGAAGCAGTTCCACCGTACCACCGGCGGCCTCAATTTTAGCGCGAGCACTCTTGGAGATGCGGTGCGTCTGAACCGTCAAGGAATGCTGAATCTCTCCCTGACCCAACACTACCACCAGGTCCTTGACTCGTTTGATCAGCCCTTGCTCCACGAGAGTCTGCGGTGAAACCACCGCGTCGGCCTCAAAACGCTCAGCCAATTGCGCTAAATTGATAGGCTTAAATTCAACCTTCCAGGGGTTGAAAAAACCATAGCCACGAGCAAACGGCAGCTTCCGCACGAGGGGCAGCTGCCCACCCTCAAAGTAGGGAGGTACTCCCCCACCGCTGCGCGAATTCTGCCCCTTAGTACCACGGCCGGCGGTCTTACCCTGCCCGGCAGAGATACCTCGACCTACACGGCGCCTGCGTTTTTTAGAACCCTCTGCGGGTCGCAATTCATGTAGCTTCATCCGTAACCTCCAGCCCCGCTACGCCTGGGCATCTTCGCTATCTGTGAGTTCTTCAACCTGCACCAGATGCGGTATCTTCGCGAGCATCCCGCGCACCGCCGGGTTGGCCGGCCGCACGACAACTTGTTGCATCCGTCGCAGCCCCAGCGCTTTCACTGTGCGCTTCTGCCGAATGTTGTATCCGATGGGGCTGCGTACCAACTTGATCCGCAACAGCCCCCAGGTATCTTGCTCCGCCATTACGACTTCCCCCTCCGCCAGAAAGGCATCACCCGCGCCTCCGGCACGCCCCGGTCACGGGCGACATCTTCGACCCGGCGCAGCTGATTCAAAGCGTCTAACGTCGCCTGGATCACATTGGCCTGCGTCGCGCTACCCAGAGATTTGGTAAGCACGTCACGGATACCCGCCGCTTCCAAAACCGCGCGGACTGCCCCGCCCGCGACCACACCGGTACCCGGCGTAGCCGGACGCAAGAGGACTCGCGCCCCCCCGCAGCGGCCCAGCGTCCTGTGAGGAACCGTAGTTCCTTCCAGGGCGACGGGAGCCATAGTGCGACGCGCCTTCCCGGTAGCCTTGACGATGGCTTCAGGTACCTTGGGTGCTTTCCCGATGCCAATCCCCACCTGGCCCTTATTGTCTCCTACCACGGCGACAACACGGAAGTGGAATTTACGGCCACCCTTGACCACCTTGGAGACACGCGTGATGTCTACCACGCGCTCATCTAATTCGTTTTCCACCGATCCTCCACGATTACGACGGTCTCGTCGTTCCATCTTTCCTCCTGGTGCAGCCGTGAGCTAGAACTCCAGGCCGGCCTTGCGAGCCGCCTCGGCTAAAGCTTTCACACGACCGTGATACTTGTATCCGGCGCGATCAAAAACGACTTTCTGAATACCTTTTGCGAGCGCTCGCTCGGCAACAACACGTCCGACAACCTCTGCCTGTGCCGTTCTGGCCATACCGGCGATCTGCCCCTCAATCTCCCGATCAATCGTGGAAGCTGAAACCAGCGTGTGTCCCACACTATCATCAATGATCTGGGCATAAATCCGATTCAAACTCCGGTATACATTCAGACGTGGACGTTCTGGCGTCCCCACCACCTTGAGGCGGACATGGATACGACGCCGTTCACGGGCTTTACGACGATTAATTTCAGGTTTCATCTTGCTTTCCTTTTCCCCCTCAGTGCCACATGTATTTAAAATTCTTAAACTGGCTCCCCTGAAAAAAAGTTGTCTCACCACAGACTATAGCCAAAGGCCAACTGGCCGGGGACACAGAGGACACTGAGAAAAAATTGAGTTTTAGTGTCAAAATATTTAACATTGCATGTCAAAAAGTTAATTTTCTGAATGCTAAGTTTAAAATCTCTGTGCTCTCCGTGGTAAAAATCTTGGTTTTTTCAGTAGACTCTTAAACTCTCCTCAAGAAACGAGAGCTGACTACTGCGTCACCGGGAATTATCTTGGCTAACTTAGGCGGCCGGACAGTTCAAGCCGCGCTAGCCTAAATCGGCCTTACCGGCCTTACCAGCCTTGCGGCGGACATGCTCGCCAACGTAGCGAATGCCCTTACCCAAGTAAGGTTCCACCGGACGCCAAGCGCGTATCTCAGCGGCCAGCTGCCCCACCACCTGCTTGTCAATCCCCTCGACGGTGAGCGTATTGGCGCGCGGGTTCACCTGGAACTGGACGTCCGCCGGCGGTTCAATCACCACCAGGTGGGAAAACCCCAGACTCAAGACCAGGGTAGATCCCTGTAACTCGGCCCGGTACCCCGTCCCGTGGATCTCCAGGGATTTACTGTACCCTTGCGTCACGCCGACCACCATGTTGTTGATCAACGACCGCGTCAGACCATGCAAGGCCCGAAACTGCCGGCTGTCATCAGGACGCTCAACATGGATGACATTGTCCGCCAGGGTGATCTTCATCCCAGGATTGAATTCCTGAGTCAATTTCCCCTTGGGACCCTGTACCGACACCCGGCTTCCTTCAACGTTTACCTCTACCCCGGTCGGAACCGGGATCGGCATTTTACCTATACGAGACACTCTATACCTCCCTGGCGTCAGGCTACCAGACGTAGCAGATGATCTCACCGCCGACGTTCAAGCGACGAGCCTGCTGCCCGGTGATAACGCCCTTGGGCGTGGAGAGGACCGCAATCCCCATACCACTAAGCACCCAGGGAATCGTCTTGACCGGCGTGTAAACGCGCCGCCCTGGTTTACTCACCCGCTTCAGGCCGGTAATCACCGGACGCAGGTGCTTCCGATCACCCAAGTATTTCAAGCGGATGATCAGCGTGGGCTGCGGTTTCTCCCGGGTGACCCGGTACCCCTCAATGTATCCCTCTTCCTTCAAGATTTTGACGATAGCCACCTTGATCTTTGAAGACGGCATTGAGACCTTATCATGTTGGACCATGATAGCATTACGAATCCGCGTCAGCATATCAGAAATTGGATCTGTCATTCTCCCCGCTCCCTCACCAACTGGATTTAACCATGCCGGGGATTTTCCCCTCAAGCGCCAGCTCTCGCAGGCAAATCCGGCACAAGCCAAAGCGACGGTAGTAGCCTCGCGGGCGACCACAACGACTACAGCGATTGCGTACCCTTACTTTGTACTTGCGTCGAGTTTCTCGAATCGGCATTGATGTTTTTGCCATAATTTACCTCTTTCACTCACGCGGATCAGCGGCGACGGAAAGGCATACCCAGCAGCTCCAACAAGCGCCGCGCTTCCTCATCCGTATCAGCC
Organism: Thermoflexia bacterium; assembly: GCA_030605705.1. Classification (GTDB taxonomy): domain Bacteria; phylum Chloroflexota; class Anaerolineae; order B4-G1; family SLSP01; genus JAUWHU01. The sequence continues at coordinate 5,442 of JAUWHU010000239.1, forward strand.
GTGGTATTGATGCTGATCTTAAAACCCCGAATTTTATCAATGGAATCGTAATCAATTTCAGGGAAAATCAGCTGCTCCCGAAGCCCTAAAGTGTAATTGCCATGCCCATCGAACTTATCCGAGATCCCTCGGAAGTCGCGGGTACGCGGCAACGCCACATTCATCAGCCGGTCCAAAAACGCCCACATCCGCTTACCCCGCAGAGTGACCTTAACACCGATGGCCCGTCCCTCGCGCAACTTAAAGTTGGCAATGGATTTACGCGCCTTCGTTACCACAGGTCGCTGCCCGGTGATCGTCGTAAAATCCCGGATCGCGTGCTCCATGGATTTGGGGTTATCCATAGCTTCACCCATCCCCACATTGAGCACGATTTTGCGCACACGGGGCGCCTGCATGACGTTAGCGTAATGGAATTCCTCCACCAAAGCCGGCACAACCTCTTCCTGGTATCGCTTCTTCAAGTATGGCATGATTTCACTCCCTTAGTCAATGGCCTCGCCACACTTGCGGCAGACACGTACTTTCCGGCCATCCTCAAGCTCCAGGTAACCGACGCGGGTCGCTGCATTGCAAAGCGGGCACACCAGCATGACGTTGGAGATGTGAAACGGAGCCTCGAACTGGATCCGTCCCGCCTGCGTCTTTGAACGGCCGGCCTGCATCGGGCGCTGGTGCTTGGTGACAATGTTGACCTTAGAGACGACGACACGATTCTCCCGAGGCAAAACCCGCAGCACGGTATTCCGCTCACCGCGATCATCACCGGCAATAACTTCTACTGTATCACCTTTTGTAATTCGCTTCATCTTCCTGCCTTTTTTACCTCTGTGCCCTGGCTCACAAGACTTCCGGGGCCAGAGATACGATCTTCATAAAGCCTTTTTCACGCAGTTCCCGGGCTACCGGCCCAAAGATACGTGTGCCACGCGGGTTAATTCCATCGGCGTCAAGAATGACCGCTGCATTCTCATCAAAACGAATATAAGACCCATCGGAACGACGGTATTCCTTCGCCACCCGCACGATCACAGCCCGCACGACCTCACCCTTCTTCGCCGAGGCGGTAGGGGTCGCGGCCTTCACGGTCCCCACAAACATATCCCCGACACGGCCATACTTGCGGCGCGAACCACCCAGTACCCGGATGCACAGTATCTCCTGCGCCCCGGTATTATCGGCTATTTTAAGGCGCGTTTCAGTTTGAATCATCGCTCGCTCTCCTTACGCAGCCCGCTCCAGGATATCTTCCACCATCCAGCGCTTATGGCGGCTCATGGGACGCGATTCTACGATGCGCACCTTATCGCCGACCCGGCAGCTGTTTTGTTCGTCGTGTGCCATGTACTTCTTGGAAGAACGTACTACCTTCTTGTACAAAGGATGACGATAACGGCGCTCTACGCTCACCACTGCCGTTTTGTCCATCTTGTCACTGACCACGACACCGACCAGATGTTTACGTCGCTCTCTCATGCCGTCGTGCCTCCTTTCTCCACTTCCTCTTCCTCCAACAGCTCACGCTCGCGGAGGAGGGTCAAGATACGCGCGATATCCTTGCGGACCGCGGGAAGGCGATTGGAATCCTCCAGGCTGCCGGCATACCACCGCTGACGGAGGTTGAACATCGCGCGCCGCGTTTCCTGCAAGCGCATCCCCAACTCCTCGGTCGTCAGCTCACGCAATTCATTCACTCGCATCGCCTACTCTCCTGCTGACTCGCCCAGCTCCAGGCGCGTAATCACCTGGGTTTTGATGGGCAGTTTGTGTGAGGCCAGACGCAGCGCTTCACGGGCCACCTCGTCGGACACACCGGCGACCTCGAATAGAACTCGCCCAGGGCGCACCACAGCCACCCAGTGATCCACCGGGCCTTTACCCTTACCCATGCGGGTCTCGGCAGGCTTCGCCGTGATCGGCTTATCGGGGAAGATGCGGATCCAGTATTTCCCCCGTCGCTTCATGTGACGCACGATAGCGCGCCGTGCCGCCTCGATCTGGCGAGCGGTAACCCAGGAAGGTTCCAGGGCCTGCAAACCGATGTCGCCAAAAGTGATCTCTGCGCCCCGACGGGCCTTACCCTTCATGCGCCCGCGATGTTGTTTGCGGTGTTTAACCCGCTTTGGCATCAACATGCTACACTCTCCTCAACTTAGGGAAATTTCCCCACCGAAATTATTATGCAATAACTCTTTTATCTACGTCTATTGCGAGGTCCCTGGCGTCTCTCGCGGGGCGGGGCCTTCACCACGGCCGAGGTTTGACCCGGCAGAACTTCTCCCCGATAAACCCACACTTTGACACCGATACGCCCGTAGGTCGTCAACGCTTCTTCCTGAGCATAGTCAATATCTGCCCGCAGCGTCTGCAGGGGCACGCGCCCCTCGCGCAACCAATCCCGGCGCGCCATTTCGGAACCAGAAAGGCGACCCTTGCACATGACCTTAATGCCCAGAGCGCCGCCCCGCATCGCCTGACGGACGACACGCTTCATCGCGCGGTTGTGATAGATACGCCGCTCCAGCTGCGACACGATATTTTCGGCCAACAGCTTGGCATCTACGTCAGGATTCTCGATCTCCTGCACGTCCACGTGGACACGCTTACCGCCTGACAAGGCTTCTACCTCCTGGCGCAAGGCTTTCACATTCTCGCCCTTGCGACCAATCACCACGCCCGGACGCGCTGTCCAGATGATGACGGAAAGCTGGTTGGGCGGAAAACGCTCAATCTCCACACGCGAGATGCCGGATTGACCGTCCCGCGAGCGCTTGCTCATTTCGGTGTACACCAGCTTGCGGATCTTGCGATCCTCTTCCAGCAGGGCCACGTACACTCGGCCTTCAGCGTACCACCGCGACTTCCAGTCCCGGATAACCTTCAGACGAAAACCATAGGGATGAACTTTACGACCCAAGATTCGCCTCCTCGTTTATTCTGTCCGTTCTTCCAGGAAAACGGTGATGTGCGCCGAACGCTTCCGAATAGGACGATAGCGTCCCCGACTGCCCCACTTAGCACGCCAGCCCTTACCGGGCATGGTCCCTGAAGCCTCGTCGGCAGTCAAATGCGCGATGTACAGGCTGTCAATATCCAGCCCCTTCTCCTCGGCGTTGGCGATGGCGGAGCGCACCAACTTGCTGACAGGAACCGCCGCCGCGTGCGGCATTTCTCTGAGCAGTATGATTGCCTGCTGTGCTTCCATGCCCCGCAACGGTTCCAAAATCCGCCGCACCTTGCGCGAGGACATGTGAACATTCCTGGCGTATGCTTTAACAATTTCCGGCATAACTTATCCTCCTACCCCACCCTACCCCGGCGCTCTTTCACAATGTGCCCACGGAAAGTCCGCGTCGGGGCGAATTCCCCCAGGCGATGGCCGACCATGTTCTCGGTGATGTAGATTGGCACGTGTCGCCGACCATCGTGCACGGCGATCGTGTGTCCCACCATCATCGGGAAAATAACCGAGGCGCGGGACCAGGTACGGATCACCCGCTTCTCCCCGGTGCGGTTTATATCCTCAATCCTCTTGTACAACTTACGGCTAATAAAAGGGCCTTTTTTCAACGAACGAGACATACTTACCTCCCACTCAACTCCCGGACTTGCGGCGGCGGACGATGTATTTATCGGTGGACTTATTGCGGCGGGTCTTCCGCCCCAAAGTACGCCAACCCCACGGGGACTTCGGACCAGGCATCCCGATGGGTGAACGCCCTTCGCCGCCTCCATGCGGATGATCGCGCGGCGACATCGCCGAACCACGGACGGCCGGACGCCAACCTCTCCAGCGTTTACGGCCCGCTTTCCCCAGCTTGATATTGGAGTGCTCGACGTTGCCCACCTGGCCGATGGTCGCCATACACTCCTTGCGTATCAACCGCATCTCACCGCTGGGCATACGCAGCGTGACGTAGTTCCCTTCCTTGGCTAACACCTGGGCCGAGGCGCCTGCCGCGCGCACCAGCTGCCCGCCACGCCCGGCGTAGAGCTCGACGTTGTGTACCACAGTTCCCAGCGGGATGTTGCTCAGAGCCGTCGCGTTCCCCACGCCAATTTCCACGGCCTGCTTATCGCTGACGACGGTATCGTCTACCCGGAGGCCCAATGGGGCCAGGATGTAGCGCTTCTCGCCATCAACGTAGAACAACAGCGCGATCCGCGCCGAGCGATTGGGATCGTATTCGATGGACGCCACGCGAGCGGGAACTCCGAACTTGTCACGGCGGAAATCAATCAGACGATACCGGCGCGCATGACCGCCGCCCCGGTGACGCACTGTGATCCGCCCGTAAGAATTGCGTCCAGCCTTCCTGCGCAGAGGGCGCAGCAGACTCTTTTCGGGCTTACTCCGCGTAATCTCTTCAAAAGTATATCCGGTCATCCCCCGTCGGCCGGGAGAGGTAGGCTTAAATTTCTTGATTCCCATCTCTATGCCTCCAAAGCCTCAATCCGCTGACCGGGCACTAGAGTGACGATTGCCTTCTTCCAGGCCGGGTGGCGCACAATGGGACGCCGCCCGCGCTTCCGGTTGATTTTAGCAGGCACGTTCATCACATTCACCGCGGTCACATCCACGTCATAAATGCCCTCGACCGCGCGCTTGATCTCATTTTTGTTAGCGCGAGAATGTACCTTGAAGGAATATTTCCCTTCCTCTTTCTGCTCTTCGGTCTTTTCCGTGACTAATGGTCGCACGATCACTGTGTAGATATCCATAGTTTATTCCTCGGCTACGCCCTGCAGCTGTGTCGCGGGACTGGTGGCCTTAGACACACCGCCCAGGATGGACTCCACGACCTCCAGCGCACCCAGGGGTACGATGATATGATCGGATCCCAGCAAGTCCCGCACATTCAGGTAGTGTGCGCGCAGCGTCCGCACCTTCGGCAGGTTGCGGGCCGAGCGTTCCACGCTTTCGTTGCGTTCTGGCAACAAGAGCAAGACTTTCCCCTCGGCGGCCGACAGATTCTGCAAGAGCTGCTTCATTTCCCGAGTCTTGGGAGACGGCACCCGCAGCTCATCCACCACCACGATTCCTGCATCTGCCGCCTTCACCGAAAGGGCCGAGCGCAGCGCAGCGCGGCGCATCTTGCGGGGCATCCGCTTCTCATAACTGCGGGGCTTAGGCCCATGCGCGATCCCTCCGCCCACAAAGATGGGGGCATTACGACTGCCATGACGCGCGCGCCCCGTCCCCTTCTGCCGGTACCATTTGGCTTTGGAACGGTTATTCTCGCCCCGCGTCTTGGTGCTATGCGTTCCCTGGCGCGCATTCGCCAATTGCCGCACCAAAGCCTGGTGCATCAAGGGAATGTTCACCGGAACCTCAAAGATTTCTGGGCGCAGGTCAATTTCTTTGACCGTCTCGCCCTGCATGTTCAAAACAGGAACGTGCATCTCTTACTTCCCTCCCCTGGCGATCTTCTGCCCTGGAATTTGTTTAAGGGCTCGCGACTTGCGGGACTCTTTCACCAATACCAACCCGCCATTCGGCCCAGGGACACTGCCCTTGACGGCCAAAAGATTGCGCTCAACGTCCACCAAAACAACTTCAACGTTCTGGGAGGTCACGCGCTTGGCCCCCATGTGTCCCGGCATCCGGGTCCCTTTCCACACACGCCCCGGCGAGGCACAGGCCCCGATAGAGCCGGGAGCGCGCTCGCGGTCAGATTGACCGTGCGTGTGCGGGCCACCGGCGAATCCATAGCGTTTGACCACGCCGGTAAAACCACGGCCCTTCGAGGTACCGACCACATCAACCCGCTCGCCGGCCGCGAAAACATCCGCTTTCAAGAGCTGGCCCACTTCGTAGGTATCATCCTCACGGATCCGAATCTCACGCAGGTGCCGCAACAAAGGAACGCCTGCCCCTCCCAGATGGCCCTGCTGCCCCTGCGTCAGGTGTTTGGCCTTCGCCGGCCCAAACCCCAACTGCACGGCGCGATAGCCATCTTTCTCTGGAGTGCGCACTTGCACTACGTAACAAGGCCCCACTTCAATCACGGTCACAGGCACAGCCTCACCATTATCATTAAAGAGCTGTGTCATGCCCGCTTTTCTACCCAAAAGACCTTTCACCATTTCCTCCTTGGGACTGCCAACACCGAGCCGGGATTCACACTACTTCCCAGGCCGCGCGACGCCGCATCATCCCTTTTTCTTCCGCCCACACCACCCCCCCCGGCATCTGCCCCGTCGCTACAAACGAGCCACAGACACCAGGGGGGGAGTGGCGGCAAAAAATCAAGTTCACTATTAAAACTATAGTTTGATCTCAATATCCACGCCGGCCGGCATATTGAGCCGCATCAGCGTGTCAATCGTCTTCGAATCCGGTTCCAGGATATCAATCAAGCGCTTGTGTGTACGAATCTCAAAGTGCTCATGGCTGTCTTTGTCAATGAAGGGCGAGCGCCGTAGTGTGAAACGCTCAATCCGTGTAGGTAGGGGAACTGGACCGACAGCTCGCGCGCCAGTACGTTCCGCAGCCTCGACGATGCGCCGGGCGGATTCATCCAGAATCCGGTGATCGTATCCCTTAAGCCGAATGCGAATCCGTTGTTTAGCCATACACCACCTATGTGAGATTAACAAAAAGGCAAATGAGCTAACGCTGTACAGCCGTTAGCTCTGCCTACTAGTCCAGCACCTTGGTGATCACCCCAGCGCCGACGGTCAAGCCACCCTCACGGATAGCGAACCGGGCCCCAGGCTCCAACGCCACAGGCTCGATCAATTCTACCTTCATGTTGGTGTTGTCACCCGGCATCACCATCTCCACACCTTCAGGCAACGTCACCGAACCGGTGATGTCCATCGTGCGGATATAGAACTGGGGCTTGTAACCAGTGAAGAATGGCTTGTGGCGTCCACCTTCTCCCTTTTTGAGAATGTAGACCTCGGCATCGAAGGTGGTTTTGGCCTGGATGGAACCAGGCTTAGCAACCACGATCCCACGCCCCACTTCGTCTTTCCCCACACCACGCAGGAGCAAGCCCGCATTGTCACCCGCGATAACTTTATCGAGGATCTTGTGGAACATCTCCATGGAAGTTACCACGGTCTTGCGCGGTTTCTCGCTCAATCCCACGAGCTCAACTTCCGTGTTGGGGAGCATGGTGCCCCGCTCTACACGGCCCGTGACCACCGTACCGCGTCCCTTGATGGAGAAAACATCCTCAATGGGCATCAAGAAAGGCTTGTCTTCCTCGCGCACAGGAGTGGGGATGTACTCATCCACGACACGCATCAGCTCCCACATAGAAGCGTAAGCGGGGTCATCAGGATCATCGCTCTCGCAGTTCAACGCCTGGAGGGCGGAACCTTGCACGATGGGGGTCTCGTCACCGGGGAAGCCGTAGGAGCTCAGCAACTCGCGGATCTCCAGCTCCACCAGCTCGAGGAGTTCGGGGTCATCCATCAGGTCAACCTTGTTCAGGTAAACCACGACGGCGGGAACTTCCACCTGGCGTGCCAACAGGATGTGCTCGCGGGTCTGCGGCATGGGGCCGTCAACCGCCGAGACAACCAGAATAGCGCCGTCCATCTGGGCAGCGCCGGTGATCATATTCTTAATGTAATCGCGGTGACCCGGGCAGTCCACGTGAGCGTAGTGACGGTTATCAGTCTGATACTCCACGTGAGAGATAGCCACGGTCAGGATCTTGGTGGCGTCGCGCCGGAACATCTTGGCGTCAGCCTTCGCCACTACATCGTAAGGCTTGAATTCAGAGCCGCCCTTCAGAGACAGCGCGCGGGTGATTGCCGCCGTCAGGGTGGTCTTACCATGGTCAATGTGACCAATTGTACCAACGTTCACATGTGGCTTCGTGCGTTCGAACTTCTGCTTAGCCATTGTCTCCCTCTCCTTAATTTTGGTGATTACTAATTTCTGATTAACTTCTTAACTTCATTGTCAGGCTGCGCCATACAAGATGGCATCCATCTGTCTGGAATCCACCGGTTCATAGTGGTGGAACTCCATCGTAAATGTGCCCCGTCCCTGCGTAGCACTACGCAGGTCGGTTGCATACCCAAACATACGCGCCAGTGGGGCATACGCCCGAACAGCTTCAACTCCGCCAGGATGAGGTTGCAACGCTTGGATGTTGGCATTACGGGCACTGAGATCTCCCAATACCTCGCCAATAAATCCTTCCGGCACAACCACTTCCACATCCATCACCGGCTCCAGAAGCACCGGGCTGGCGGCTTTCACCGCCTTGCGGAAAGCCTCCGCCGCTGCAGCCTTGAAGGCCATCTCCGTCGAAAGTTCCAGGTCGGCTTCCGCGTCAATCAGCGTGATCGCCAACCCCACCAACGGGTAACCGGCCAAAAAACCGCTATCCAAGGACTCCAGTACTCCGGCCCGCACCGCCTCAATGTAATGTAAGGAGAGGTCCTGTGGTCGGAGGGAACTTCTAAAGTGCGTTTCCTCCCCCGATTGGTCAATCGGACTTACCTCCAGAACCACCTCAGCATACTGGGACTTGCCCCCAAGCATCCGGTCGAAGGTTACTGCCGCAGTACCGGTCCGGGTAACTGTTTCCTTGTACGCTACGCGGGGGCGGCCCACATTGGCCTCAACTCGAAACTCCCGTAACATCCGGTCAACCAAGACTTCAAGGTGCAGTTCTCCCATCCCAGAAATGATGGTCTGCCCCGTGCCCTCGTCAACACGAACGTGGAAGGTAGGGTCTTCTTCAACCAGGTGTCGCAAAGCCTCGTTCAGGCGTTCCTGAGCGGCAATCGTTTTCGGCTCCACTGCTACAGAAATCACCGGCTCTGGGAACTGGATCTGCTCCAGCTCAATCGGAGCATTCACGGCGCTCAAGGTGTCTCCGGTGAAACTGGATTTCAGCCCCACCGTGGCACCGATGTCGCCCGCACGAATCTCGTCCACCTCTTCCCGATGGTCGGCGAACATGCGCAGCAACTTAGGCACCCGCTCCCGCACCCTTTTGGAGGCATTGTAAACCGTGCCTCCCCGGCGCATGATGCCGGAGTAAACACGGAAATAAGCCAACCTTCCCGCGTAAGGGTCTGTCGCGATTTTAAAGATCAATGCCGCCAGCGGTTCCGTAACACTCGCCGACCGCGTTTGCATACCTTTTTTCGTTTTCCCTTGCACCGGTGGTACATCCAGCGGTGAGGGAAGATAAGCTACAATAGCATCCAAGAGAGGCTGTACGCCCTTGTTACGCAAAGCCGACCCACATAAGACCGGCTGCACCAGTCCGGCGATGGTCGCCTTGCGGAGAGCGCTGCTCAGATCCGCCACCGCGAGATCCTCCCCCTCCAGGTACTGCTCCATCAGGGTGTCGTCGGTCTCGACGATGGCCTCAAGCAAGGTTTCGCGCGCTACAGCCGCTTCTGCCTCAACCTCCGCCGGAATCGGAATTTCTTCCGGCTGCGCGCCCAACGCATCTGTCCAAACGTTAGCGCGCCACGTCAGCAGGTCCACGACCCCTCGGAAGTCAGACTCAGCACCGATAGGCCACTGGATCGGAACCGGGTTCGCCTTCAAGCGCTCGCGTATCGTGGCGACCGCGTGGGCGAAATCAGCCCCCAACTTATCCATCTTGTTAATAAAAACGATGAGCGGAACCCCGAAAGCCTGGGCTTGCCGCCAGACCGTCTCGGATTGTGGCTCCACCCCCGCCATACCATCAAAAACTACAATTCCGCCATCCAACACCCGCAGACTGCGCTGCACTTCGGCGGTAAAATCAATGTGTCCCGGCGTGTCCACGACGTTGATCTGGCGCCCTTCCCAGAAACATGTCACCGCCGCCGAGGTGATGGTGATTCCGCGCTCGCGCTCTTGGACCATCCAGTCGGTGACGGTAGTCCCGTCGTCCACACTTCCCACACGGTAGGTGCGTCCGGTATAGAACAGGATGCGCTCGGTCGTTGTCGTCTTGCCCGCATCAATGTGGGCTACGATGCCGATATTACGAATATTTTTCAGTGAATGTGCTTCATCAGCCATCGCCTGTAGCCTTTACTCATTTTTAACCGGCGATAGCCACGCCACAAAAGGGGATTACCAGCGCAAGTGCGCGAAAGCCCGGTTCGCCTCAGCCATCTTGTAGGTGTCCTCGCGCTTCTTCACAGCAGTGCCGCCCCCTTGTGCGGCATCCATAAATTCAGCAGCCAGCTTCCCACTCATCCCCCGGCCGTGGCGCTTCTTCGCGGCTTCCAGCAGCCAACGGATAGCCAGTGAAACACGGCGGTATTCCGCCACTTCCACCGGAATCTGATAGGTTGAGCCGCCTACCCGGCGCGGCTTCACTTCCACTGACGGCGCGACGTTGCGGAAAGCCGCTTCAAAGACCTCCAGCGCCGGCTTCTTTGTGCGAGCTTCGACCAAATCCAGAGCCTCATACATGATACGCTGGGAGATACTCTTCTTGCCGCCGCGCATCATGCGGTTGATGAATTTCTGGATCAAAACGCTGTTATAGCGAATATCGGGCGAGACCTGCCGCTTAGGCGGACGATTCCTTCTAGCCATCTCTTACTCCCTTATTTCTTGGGCCGCTTGGCCCCGTACTTGGAACGCTGTTGACTGCGTCCCTCAACGCCGGCGGTGTCCAACGTGCCCCGCACGATATGATAACGCACACCAGGGAGGTCCTTCACCCGCCCACCGCGCACCAACACCACGGAGTGTTCCTGTAAATTGTGGCCCACACCGGGGATGTAAGCAGTTACTTCGATACGATTCGAAAGCCGCACACGCGCGATCTTCCGCAACGCCGAATTCGGCTTCTTCGGTGTCGTCGTGCGCACCACCGTGCAAACGCCGCGCTTCTGCGGGTTCCCGGTCTTCGCGCGAGTTCGACGATTTCCCTTTTTCGTATTCAGGTCATAAAGCATAGCCGGGGACTTCGATTGACGTTCCTTCGGCTTGCGTCCCTTACGAACCAACTGATTGATCGTGGGCACTTTTTCCTCCTCGCCTAAATCCATTGAAGAAGGCCATCGAATGATGCTTTGATGGCCTCTTCGTGTTGCTTCTTTGGTCGCCGGACCTGACGGTCGTAGACCTATATATCGCTTTTAACGGGCGACAGGGGTTTTAGCTGCCACCCTCTTACGAGAACGAATTCTACCACAAAGCCTTAAAAGGTCAACTCTATAAATCCGAACCTGGACCGGCCAAAACCAAGAGGGATATAACCACGGAGAACACGGAGTCTTTCTTTAAATATTTTTTCTCCGTGTCATGAACGCTGCCTGCCTACACTACGCACAGATTTCACCAATTTTTTAACCCTTTAACCCAATCTGTGTAATCAGTGAAATCTGTGGTTCATTTTCTGTTACAAAAAACGCATAGGGGCAGAAGTGACACGTCTGCTCCCAAACGCTCTGAGCCCCCGTCCCCGGGGGCGGATTGACGAGGAACTTACCCAGGGGACGCCCCCGGGGACGGGGGCTGGGAGCAATGTAAGTGCGGTTTTTGCCCCAATGCCAAAAAACCGGAGTTTTGCCGACAAAATACTATTTCGGGGTCAATTTCACCGGCAAAGCACTAAACTCTCTCCTTAAGCCCTTGCTGCAGTGCGTTGACGGAGAGCAGCGCGCACTTGACCCGTCCCATGCTCAGCCGCACGCCGCCCATCATCTCCTCGATGTCGTGCAGCCCCAGGGCGGCCACCTCCTCCGGTGTCTTGCCTACCACTGCCTCCGTGAGCATAGAGGCGGAGGCCATGCTGACCACGCAGCCATGTCCCTCAAACAGCACCTCGGCGATGCGTCCGGCTTCGTCCAACCGGGCCGTGAGGTGAATGGTGTCGCCGCAGGTGGGATTATCTAAGTGAATATCCACGTCGGGATGCTCCAACACGCCGTAGTTTTGCGGATCGTGATAGTGATCCAGTAATTGTTCGCGGTACAATTCGCTCATGGGAATTCCTCACTCACCTTCGTAAGATTTTCACGACAAGCTGTAGCCCAAAGACCAACGTGTCCACGTCGCCAATGGTAAACATCGCCAAGAGCCAAAGTCCCCGTAGTTATTAGAGTTGTTCCCGAATAAACTAACCCAGGAATTGGACGCGGATTTTCACGGATTACACGGATATTTTTGTAAAAAACAAGGAAAAATCCGTGTTAATCCGTGGTATCCGTGTCCAAAAGATTACAGTTTTTATTGAGTAACAACTCTAATCGTCAACAAAAGTGTAAACCGCCTCAGACTCTTTATCAACGGAAGAAAAAATCCTCGGTTCGCGTTGTTTCAAAGTACCGCCTGTGCGTCCGCCACCTACATCAAACCATTTCAGCAACCAAGCACCCCATACAAACATCAATAAAAAGACAACAATTATCAAAATCCACTTCTTCATACTCTAACTCCATCATAACCCGAACCAAACCAAACAACAAATATCTACTACTTTAACTTTTGCTCCACACTAATGACGGGTGAGTAAAACCGCCACGCACGGCATCGGCCCACAACAAAGGCATTCCTACATCACAAGATCTTCCAGACTCAACACCATGTGGCAACCTAGCCCCTGGCTCAGTAAGTAATACAATACTAGCCAATACCTCATACCCTATTCCCGTACGACCACCCATCAACCCTCCATTACACAAATACGGTGACACCATTACTTCCACTCCTCCTCTTGAATCTTTAAACACCCCCGAATATCCTCCGGAATAAGAGTACGGTAAATTATAC
>JAUWHU010000498.1 GCA_030605705.1 Thermoflexia bacterium
GAGTATCTCACTGGTTAAAGAATATGCCGCTGTGATCGCCGAACTGGGCTTGACCGACGACGAATTACCAAGTACAATGGCTGCGTTAGTCCGCGCAGCACAGACGCAGCCCTCAGACTCGCCAGACTCTCCTGTGCCGGCGGCGGAGACTACCGCTGTGACCTGCTAACCGGTCCCTGCCTGCCAATTGGCACTACTAGAAATCGCGGCTACTTTTCAGCCCGCAGTACTGCTGGCTGACAGCTGACGGCTGAAAATACCGTCAGGCTTGCAGCACGGGCCGGAATTTGTACCCGTAGATGATCGTCCCCTCGTCGCCCTGGGCGCGCAACTTGCGAGTGACCATCTCCACCGGCATCCCGATCTTCACATTCTCCGGAGTCACATCGGTCAGCTGCGCCGTGATCATCGGCCCCTCTTCCAGTTTGACCAGCGCCACGGTGTAGGGTGTGTACTCCTCGAAGCCTCCCGGCGCGTTGTTGACGGTGCTGTAAGTGTAAACCTCACCGCGCCCGCTGAGCCGGTAAGGCTCCTTCGCCGGTTTATGACACTCCGGGCAGATATCGCGAGGTGGGAAAATTTTAACCCGGCAGTGCGGACATTCCTCGCCTTCCAAACGATATCTCTGTCCTTTCAAACGCCAATCGTGAGCAACTTTGCCGCTCATAGTTATACTCCTTTCAATTTATAGAATTACCGGTGAAAAAGGTTAAAATAAACGCAGAGACGCAAAGGCGCAGAGTTTCATAAGGTTTTCTCTGCGGCTCTGCCTCTCAGCGACTCTGTATAAAAAGGAGGGGTAACAGATGTTTTTACTCCTATTTATTGAGCAGATAACCGCGAAGTCGCTAAGACGCTGGGACGCTGAAACGCTTCACCCATTCGCCATTTGCACATTTGCCATTTGCACACTACGCCATCTCCAAAATATGGGTGATGATCGTCGCGCCACTGCCGCCGATATTCTGAGTCATGCCGATGCAAGCTGCGGGAACCTGATTCTCGCCGGCCAGCCCGCGCAACTGCAGCACGGCTTCCACCACCTGGTACATCCCCGTCGCGCCCACGGGATGCCCGCGCGCTTTGAGGCCGCCCAGCGTAGCAACGGGAAGCCGTCCCTGCAAGGTGATATCGCCCTCCAGCGCCAGCCGCACACCCTGACCACGCTCCGCGAAACCGGCGGCTTCCAGGCTGAGCGCCGACATGATGGTGAAGGCGTCGTGCAGCTCAAAGAAGTCCACGTCCTGCGGCGTGATCTGCGCCATCTCGTAAGCCCGCCGGGCAGAGAGCCGCGCCGCGGCCAGAGCCAGCGGATCCTTGCGGCTGTGAACAGCAAGAGGCGCGGTCGCCACCGCCGAGCCGCGAATCCGCACCGGCGCCGGACTGAGCGTACGGGCGTACTCCGCCGGAGCCAGCACCACCGCTGCCGCCCCATCGCAAACCGGTGACGCATCGAACAACTTTACCGGATCGGCGATCAGCGCCGACCGCGCGTAGGACTCCGGCGTCACTCGCCGGTGAAACATGGCGTTGGGGTTATTCAGCGCGTTGGCGTGGGCGTTGATCACGAAATTGGCGAAATCGTCGCCGCGCCAGCCGTAATCGTGCATGTAGCGCCGCATCAACAGCGCGTTGAGCGCGACAAATGAAATCCCCTGGCTGACCTCGTACTCGGCATCGGCGGCCAGCGCCAACGCCGCCGTCGTCTCCCCGCCCAGAGTATCCGTCAGCTTCTCCACACCCAGCACCAGTACCAGATCCAACATGCCGCTGGCGATGGCTAAAATCCCCACCCGCAGAGCGGCGGCCCCGGAGGCGCAGGCCGCCTCGATCTTCAGCGCCTCGACACCGCTCATGCCCAGGGAATCGGCGACGAGCGCGCCTAAGTGCTCCTGCCCGCCGACCTCACCCGACAGCATGTTCCCGACGTAAATGGCATCCACTTTCTCGATGTTGGCATCGTGCAGCGCGTTGAGCGCAGCCTGCAGCGCCAGATGGCGCAAACTGGTATCCCAGTGTTCTCCAACCGGCGTTTGACCTATGCCAATGATCGCAACATCGCGCATGAAATCCTCCTGTGAAGCAAACGGCTACTTGACCAGCAGCTTGTGACGATAGCGAGCGTAGAGGGCGTAGTCAATCTCGACCCGCCGCCGGATGTAATCGCTCACCAGCGGGGCCTTTGACCGCCGCTCGGCAAGCGCTTCCGTGACCTCCCAGACGAAGGCGTCGGAACCGGCGCCGGAACCGAAGCTCACCACGAGGATACGCTCTCCCGGTTGGGCAACGTCCAGCGTGGCGGAGAAGCCGGTGATGGCCGCGCCCGCGTAAGTGTTGCCAATGACGTTGCTGAGCAACCCCGGTTCGAGCTGCTCCTGCGTGAATCCCAGACGCCGCGCCACTCGCTGGGGAAACTTGACGTTGGGCTGGTGGAAAATGGCGTAGGCAAAATCCTCCGGCCGGGCCTGGAGTCCGGCCAAAATCCCCTCGGCTGCCGCTTGAATATGGTGGAAGTAGGCCGGCTCGCCGGTGAAACGGCCTCCGTGGCTGGGGTAGTGCTGGTAAGCACGCCGCCAGAAATCGGGTGTATCGGTGACGTAGGAAAGGGAACCACTCAGGGTCGCCAACGCCTCGTCCGCCGGCCCCACGATGAAGGCGGTGCCGCCGCTGGAGGCAGTGTACTCCAGCGCGTCGCCCGGTCGCCCCTGTGCCGTATCCGCGCCGATGGCTAAAGCGTATTCGGCCATGCCGGAACCGACCAGCCCTATCGCAGCCTGCAGCGCCTCGGTCCCCGCCTTGCACGCAAATTCCAGATCGGCGGCCAGGTGATAGGGCGTTGTGCCGATAGCCTCCGCCACGATGGTGGACGTCGGTTTGACGGCGTAGGGATGAGATTCGCTGCCCACCCAGACAGCGCGAATCTCCGCCGGGTCAATCTCCGCGCGAGCCAGCGCGTTGCGCGCCGCCTCAATGGAGATGGTGGCAGTATCTTCATCCAAACCGGCGACGGCTTTTTCGCGGATCGGGCCTTTGCCCCCGCCATGCCAGACGCGGGCGACCTCCGTGCTCGGCAGGCGATACATCGGCACGTAGGAACCGTAACCGATGATGCCGACGGGACGTTGGGGGTGCATCACTTGCTGAGAATCCACCGACACCTCCTAACCTGGACAAGCCAGAACCAAAAAGGAAATTCACCACAGAGGCACGGAGGGCACAGAGTTTTCTTGTTTCTCTCTGTGTTCTCTGTGTTCTCTGTGGTAAAATTCTTGTTTTTTGTACCAGGATTTGATTGTTAAGTGCCTTAATAAACCAGGGTTAGTACGTTCAGCTCGGGTCGGCCACGCCCGTAGCCCCCGCCGCGATGGCGATCTGCCGGGCGTGCAGCCGCATGTGCCCGCGTTGGATGCCTTCCGTCGCCAAAGCCCGCAGAGCGGCCAAATTCTGTGCCAGCCCCACACTCACGACGATCTCCGCCAATTCCTGCGCCGTCTGGACGCCTAAGAGCTTCAGGGCGACACCGGCCACCGGCTGCACGCGCGTCGCGCCTCCGACGATACCCAACGCCAGCGGCAGCTCCAGCGCGCCGGCTAAGTTGCCCTGCCCGTCGCGCCGCCAGGTCGAAAGGCTGGTGTACCGCCCGTCGCGGGCGGCGTAGGCGTGCGCCCCCGCTTCGATGGCGCGCCAGTCGTTGCCGGTGGCGAGCACCACGGCGTCCACGCCGTTCATAATGCCTTTGTTGTGGGTCGCGGCCCGGTAGGGGTCTACTGAAGCGAAGGCCCAGGCCCGCTCAATGCCCTGTGCCACATCCGCGCCGGTGTAATTACCGAAGGCCAGCTCGCTTTCGGGGATGACCACCCGC